>DATCXD010000479.1:0-10274 GCA_036566005.1 Micromonosporaceae bacterium
GCCACTGGTCCATGGCGGCGAGCTCGTACACGCTGGCCTGGTTGATCGTGGCCAGGCCGCTTTCGATGATGACCTGGTTGCCGACCGTGCCGGCCTTGGCCATGCGCGCTCGCATTACGTACGACCACTCGGTCGTGTGGATGTCGTTGCCGAACCCGGCCAGGTCAAGGTCGAGCCGCTGGTCGATCACGGCGGTCTCGCCGAGGCCCTGGGCGCCGCTGTTCACCAGGTCGTCGCGGTACGACGCCGCGAGCGCCTTCGGGTCGGCGGTGGACCGTCGCGCGACCGGCTTGCCGGTGAAGTCGAAGCCACCGATGCTCGCGTTGAGGTCGGCGAACTGCTTCGGTGTGATCTCCTTGTCGACCAGTGCCTGCAGACCGTACTGCACGCCGACGTTGTCGAGAACGCTGCGCGTGAAGCCGGTGTGCGGATCGCGACCGAGCTGGTTGACGTACTGCTCGGCGGCCGAGCACTTGACGCCGTCGGGGTTCGTCACCGGGTCCCAGCGGAGGTTCATCGGGATCGACGGGTCACAGCTGTCCGTGGCCGTGATGCGGTTGGCGAACGTCGCGTCCCAGGACTGGCAGGAGTCATAGGACCGGAAGCCGGCGACGGCCCGCTGCTGCTCAGCGGTGAACGTCCCGCCGGCCGCCGCGAAGTAGTTGTCGAGCAGCCGGCAGTCGGTGACCGGGCCGAGCGTCGTGAACGGATCAGGGAACGACACGCCCGGCACGATTCCGTCGAGGATGCCCGGGTAGGCGTCGGCGATGTCGTACTGCTGGATCGCGCCGCCCGAGCCGCCCCAGCCGATCGTGTGCGCGACCGGGCCGTACGCCTCGATGAAGTGTTCCTTGACCATCATCGCGGCCTCGGCCGAGATGATCGTCGAGCAGTTGTTGTTCAGCACGTTGAGGCTGGACGACGCGACGGCGTAGCCCTGCACGAGGAAGAGATCGTTGATCACGCCACCGGTCGAGGTGCCCTGGTGGAAGCCGCCGTCGCAGCCACCGCCGAATGTGTAGACGAGCCGGCGGTTCCAGCTGTTGTCCGGCCGGAACGGCGTCGGATCGGTGCCGTCGTAGAGCGCGGCGATCTGATACACCGCGCGGTCGATGGTGCCCTGCTCCAGTCGGACCACGTACGGCACGCCGCGGCCGTTGACCTCAGCCGTGGCCGCGTCGGCCGGCACCGCACTCGGGTCGGCCAATCCGACGAACGAGCCGGCGGTGTTCTTGTAGAGGTAGGACACCTGCGTCGGCACGGCGCAGTCGGGAGACGTCGCCGGCGGCAGACCGTACGCCTGCGTCTCGCAGATGAACGGCAGCTGTTGCGGGCCGGAGAAGACCGGACCGGTGATCGGGTGGTTCGTGACGCGCATATCCGCTGTCTGCCGCCCGGACTTGGCGTCAATGCGGTGCGCCCCGTTGCGCAGACCGCTGATGAGCGCGAGCCACGATCCGTCCGGTTGCGAGTGCGCGGTCGCGCCCGCGGCGCGACCGTCGACCATCAGCTTCGGGATCTGGCTGCTGCCGGTCACCCGGATCAGCACGTCGCCGCCGCTGACCAGCGATGGTTTCGGATTGGAGACCGACGTGAGGGAGAGCCTGGCGCCGCCGTGATCCGCGGCCGCCGCGAATGCCGGTGCCGCCGAAAGCGCTAGGGCCACGGTGGACAGTCTTGCTATGGCGACAATGCCGGCAGAACGTCTCATAGAGGGCTCCCTATGTTTCGGGTGAATCGACCCTACGACCGAGGCGTCGACCCTGTCGAGACATCCGTCGATATCCGGTGACCGATGTGGACAGTGGGCCCCGGGCCCGGATACCGCGAGGGGGACGTCATGTGATGGGGACGTCATCTTCGGAGCGCCCGATCATGGATCCGATGTGACGGCGGCCACATCCGGTGCCGGGGAATCATCGGGGACCCGGGTCGGTTACACCAACCGTTGGCGTGCTCGTGTCCCCGGGCCTCACCTATTTGCCTTCGCGGACTACCGTTCGGCTGGAGCCGCGTTGTGCCTTTCGCCGCGAGGCGACCGGCACGTCAACACCGCAACGACGATGGCCCCCACACATCGTGGGGGGCCATCGTCATATCCCACGCTGATCGCACATCCCGTCGCCGGTCGCCGCTACGCTGCCGGCGTGACCGATCTCGCCGAACGCCGGATGCTCGGCCAGCACCTCTGGGGAACGCCGCTGGCCTCGGTCGATGAGGTGGTCCGCGGGTTCGGTGCGATGCAGGCGCAGGAGTTCGTCCCGGCGAAGTGGTCCATCGCCCAGCGCGCGGCCGATGTCACCGAGGCCGACGTCGATGCCGCCTTCGCGGCCGGGCGGCTGCTGCGCACCCACGTGCTGCGGCCCACCTGGCACTTCGTCCACGCGGACGACATCGCTTGGATTCTGTGTGCGAGTGCGCCGCGGGTCCACGCGGCTAACGCCTACCACTACCGGCAGACGGGAGTCGACGACGACGTCGCCCGGCGGTCCCGCGCGGTCTTCGAGCGTGTGCTGGGCGACGGGGCGCAGCTGACCCGTAAGGAGCTCGCGGCCGAGTTGGCCGGCGCCGGGCTGCCGCAGACCGGTGTGCCGCTCGCGTACGTCATCATCCGGGCCGAACTGGACGGCGTATTGATCAGCGGCGCGATGAGAGGCAAACAGCACACGTACGCATTGCTTGACGTACGTGTGCCCGTTCGCGCGACGCCGGACCGGGAGGAGGCACTCGCCGAGCTGACCCGCCGCTACTACGCCGGCCACGGGCCCGCGACCGTTCGCGACTACTGCACATGGGCGTCGTTGACGGTGGCCGAGGCGCGCCAGGGGCTCGACATCGTCGGCCGCGACATAGTGTCGGAGACGATCGACGACCGCACCTACTGGTCGCTGGCGGCCGAGGCTGGTCGGATGGTTCGAAAGCGGCCACCCGGTGTCCCGGTCATCGATCTCCTGCAGGACTACGACGAGTATGTGATCGGCTATTTCGAAAGCCGGGACGTCATCCTCACGCCCGGCGGCCCGACCGACACCTTGCGGGCTCGACTACGGCCCGTGATGCTGGACGGCCGGTTGGTGGGGTATTGGCGGCACACGCTGAGCGCGTCGGCGGTCGAGATCGAAACCGTGGACGTACCGGCTTTCACTGGGGCGAGAGCGGCGGCGATGCAGGCGGCGTCCGACCGGTTCGGGGCGTTTCTCGGCCGGTCCGCCCGGTGGCGCTGAGCACCCCGGCGGGAATCGCGGCAAACCCGCCCGCCGGGGCAGCGCGGTGTCGCAGGATCAAAACATGACAACCGCTCGCAATATGATGCACCCGGGCGTCGAATGCGTGCCCGAGACCGAGACTCTGGACCGTGCCGCGCAGCTGATGCGCGAGCACAACGTCGGCTCGCTGCCGATCTGCGGCGTCGACAACCGCCTGACCGGCATCATCACCGATCGCGACATCGTGGTGAAATGCATCGCCACCGGCAAAGACCCGTCGATGATGACCGCGGCCGAACTCGCCCAAGGCGCCCCGATCTGGGTCTCCGCCGACGCGAGCGAGGACGACGTGCTCAACCTCATGGAAGACGGCCTGATCCGGCGGCTGCCCGTGATCGAGGACCACGAGCTCGTCGGCATGATCAGCGAGGCCGATCTGGCGATGCACCTGCCAGCTGACAAGATCGCGACGTACTGCAATACGGTCTACTCGGCGCCGGCCACGCTTTAGCGCGGTTCCGTCCGACGCGCGTGCGACCGTATGCGGCCGCACGCGCCCGAGGGCATACTCGCCGGGTGACGACACTCGACGACGTGGCGGCGCTCGGTGCCGCCGAACAGGGCCTGGTCGTGGTCTCGACCTCGCGGGCCGATGGCACCATCCAGTCATCGCTCGTGAACGCCGGCGTGACGCCGCACCCGTCGACCGGCCGACCCTCGCTGGCGTTCGTGACCTACGGCAAAGTGAAACTCGCGAACCTGCGGGCTCGGCCGCACATGTCCGCGACCATTCGGTCCGGTTGGCAGTGGGCGACCGTCGAAGGGCGCGCACAGCTCATCGGGCCGGACGACCCGGACCCGTCGGTCGACGCCGAGCGGCTGCGGGTGCTCTTGCGCGAGGTGTTCCTCGCGGCCGGCGGCACGCACGATAACTGGGACGAGTACGACCGTGTCATGGCCGAACAACGGCGCACGGTCGTCCTCGTCGAGCCGACCCGGATCTACGGCAGCTAACGGTTCTCGTCCGCGACACCGGAGCGCCTACCGATAGACGCCGGAGCCGCTACCGATAGCAGTACGAGTCCGAGGACGCGTCCCCGTCCTGCAGCCGCGTCTGGTGCACGCGCAGTCCGCGGAAGTCGTCACCGTGCGGGAAGAACCGCGGGTCGACCACGATGCCGCCGTCCGGTCCGACGTCGAGCTTGGCCATTCACGCACCGACGCCGTCCGGGTAGAACTGGTCGTACGTACAGCGAATTCGTCACATAGACCCGCCGGCCGTCCCGGCTGACCTCGACCATCTGCGGACCGCCGGTGAGCGGCAGGTCGGGGCGCGCGGGTGGGCGGTCGCGGCGCCGATGCCGCCGAGGCGCACCGATCCCGTCTCGCGCGGGTGGGCCGGATCGGTGACGTCGTACTGTTTCAGCTCACCGGTGGCCCAGCGGGACACGTAGCGGAAGCGATCGTCGACCGACAGGTCGATGTCGGTGATGGTGGGCGGGATCGACCCGAACGGCTCGAGCGGCGGTGGCAGCTTCACGCCGTCGGCTGGGGCCCATAGTCGGTGCGGTCAGGCGTACCTACAATGCCGATGTGAGCCGATGATGTCCACCCAACAGTATGTCTACTTAGTCGATGGGAGAAACAAAGTCAGTTGTGCAACAGCATCCGGATCCGCAGTTCCGACAGGTGACGGATGTGCTCGATGGCCAGCTTCTCGGCCGTGGCAGCGTCGCCTTGACTGATCGCGTCGGCCAGCGCGACATGCTCGGCGATCGACTCGGCCACCCGCCCGGGCAGACCGAAGGTGGGATCCGGGAAGCGCCGCGCCGCGTTGTGGACCTGGGTGAGCGCGCGCTCGAGATAGCGGTTGCCGGCCGCATCGCGGACGATCGCGTGGAACTGGAAAATCAGCCTTGAGAGTTCGCGGAAGTCGCCCAACTCCCCGACGCGCTTCATCTCCGGGATCAGGACGGAGAATTGCTGCAGGCAGTGCCGGGGCGCCCGGCGGGCGGCCAGCCTGGCCGCCAGCGCTTCCAGCGCCTCCCGCATCACGTACAACTCGAGGACGTCATCGCTGGTCATGGGGCTCACTACGGCCCCTTGGTTCGCGTTGATGTTGACCAGCCCCTCAGCCGCGAGCGTGCGGAATGCGTCACGCACCGGCGTCCGGCTCACCTTCAACTCGCGCGCCACCTCGGCCTCGCGCAGCCACGCCCCCGGTTCGAGTACGCCGTCGAGAATCGCCTCGCGAAGCGCTCCGGCGACCGCTTCCGGCATGCTTCCCCGCGTCGGGGCACTCCCGTCGCCCGACAGCCCGAGGCGCTGCAGACCGACGGCGACGTTGTCCCTGGTTCCGGTCGGTTGGGCTATCACAGTCGTCGTCCTCACCTCGAGACGGGGCCGTTCCTGTGATCGTATGCACCAGTCGCCCTCGCGTACACGAGCGCAATGTTGCGGCTGCGCGTTCTCCGGCTATGTACCGGAAAGAGGTAAGCAAAAACTGACGCCCCGCAGTTCGGCAGCCGATGGCCAATCGTGTATGCGCTCTGCATGTAATTATGCGCGCTGCGGTACGAGGACGGACGACGCGGGATGAAGGTTTACAGGCACCGGCGTCATCGAACCGCGTTATGACGAGCGCCTGATTCATGGCGGATCATCCGGGTACGTTACCCGGTATGGAGCTGTCCTTCCTTCGCGGCCTCTACGACACGCCCGGTCCTTGGGCCTCGGTCTACCTCGACGCCACGCATAACACCGAAGACGCGCGAGCGACCCTCAAGATCCGCTGGAAGGGCCTTCGGGAGTCGCTCCACGACCAGGGCATCGACAAACCCACCCTGCGTGCGCTGGAGACCGAACTCATCGACGATCGGACGTTGCGGGCGCTGGACACGACCGAGGTCGAGGTGACCCCGCACCCTGGTCGGCACGGTCTGGCGATGTTCGCCGCCGCAGGCGAGGTCCGGCACGCCGAGATGTTGAGTGACCCACCGCCGTCCGATAGCGCGCAGTTCCAGCCGCTCCCGCATCTGACCCCGCTCCTGATCGACCGAGGCGAGCACATCCCGTGGCTGCGAGTGATCGTCGACCGGATCGGCGCGGACGTCCAGGATCCCGCCCACGAGATCATCAAGGCCGAGGGCAACCGTAGCTACCCGATCCGCAGGCCGCACCGGGGTGGCTGGTCCCAGGACCACCTGCAGCGTGCCGCCGAGAACACCTGGCAGCACAACGCCAAGGAGGTCGCCCGGCAGGTTGACAAGCACGCCGTGTCGATCGGCGCAGAGATGATCATCGTCGCCGGAGACGTCCGGGCAACCCAGCTTCTCGTCGATCAGCTGCCCGAACGATGGCGGGACAAGGTGATCCAGACCGAGGCCGGCTCGCGTGCGCGCGGTGCGGATCTGAGTTCCGTCGAGGAGGTCAGCCGGCAAGCCATCGCGGACTACGTCGCGCGCCGGAAGTCCGGTGTCATCGACCGGTTCCGGCAGGGTGGCGGTGAGAATGCGGCCGTCGGACCGCGAGCCGCAGTTGCCGCCTTCGACCGGCACCAGGTCGACACCCTGCTGATGGACCCGGACGACATCGCCAAGGCAGAGTTGTGGGTGGGATCCGATCCGTCGCAGCTGGCGATCGATGAGGAAGGCTCGCAGCAGACGGCCGGAAGTACCCAGCGCGTGCACGCCGAGGACGCGTTGATGCGCGCCGCCGCGTACACAGATGCCGAACTCGTCCTGGTCTCAGCGGATGACGTACGGCTCGACGACGGCGTGGGTGCGGTGCTGCGCTACGTCGATCCCTCGACGGTGCGCGCCTGACGGTGAGCCGGCGCAGTGAGTTTCACGCTGTCTCGAGTACGTGGGTGCTTGCTGACCCCGTCGGAGGTGGGACCGGTTTCCGGGCCAGCGACCGGGTCAGGTGCACCAGCATCGCCACAAAGGTCACCGTCCAGGCGGCGAGGGCGACCCAGCTCTCGTCGGCGCCGATGGCCTCCACGGTGGGCAGGTGGTCGATCTGGCCGAGGTAGTGGCTGCCGACGCCGTACATGCCGAGCGGGAACACGATGCTCCACAGTGGCGCCTCGTAGTGCAGTGGGATGCGGTGCACGACGTGTCGCCACAGGCCGGCCGCGACCAAGGGAGGGATCAGCCACGTTCCGAACGCCCAGAAGACGACCGACGCACCGGCGACCAGGCCACGGGTCGCGGTCAGCATGGGGGCGTCGGCCATCTGGACGATCCGGGCGCCGGCGAGCACCGTGATCGCGGTGGCGCCCATGGACACCCAGTACGGAGGCGTCACATCGTCCGGCCGTAGCGGATAGAGCAGCATGCGGGCGGCGACAAGGGTCCCGGCCGCGGCGTAGAGGAAAATCCCGACCGACCACGAGAGCACCGCCAACAGGGCGAGTTCTCGCCGGCCGAGGTCTACCGATGACTCGAGCGTGGCGGCTAAGACGGCGATCGATTGGCTCGCCACGGCCCAGACGAACCAGCTGCCGTTGGCGTATTGCAGGACTGGGCGGCGGGCTTGCCTGAGCACCGCCGTCCACGGGATGACGTAGCCGAGCACCAGCCAGGCCAGCAAACCGACGGCGAGCAGCACGAGTGCCGCCGCGCGGTGCCGGTCGAGCGCCAGTCGGGTGCTGAGCACACCGGTGGCCGCGACGAAGGTGAAGTATCCGAACGCGCGGCCCGGGTCGGACAGGTCCGCGGCTACGGCGGAACGAAAGCGGACCAGCCGCCACAGGTAGATCCCGAGCAGCGCGACGTACTCAATGCCGGCCAGCCACAGCAACGTGACCGAGATCGGGTAAGCGTGGTGGATTTGCATAGCGATGGACACGATGCCGGTGGCCATCACCAGGGCGAAGTAGCTGGAGTTCAGGGTCCGGACGGCTTCGCGCGCCCAGCCACCGCGCGTGGGCATCGGTGGCTGAGCGCGGTCAGTACGGGACACCGATCTTGCGCCATTTGCGTCCGCCGGTGCCCGGTTCGGCGGGACGGGTGGCCTTGCGGCTGCGGTAGACAACGTACGGACGCCACAGATACCACACCGGATAGCTCCAAGCGTGTACCAGGCGGCTGAACGGCCACAATGCCCAGATCACCCAGGCCGCGGTGGCGTGCAGTTGGTAGATGAATGGGGCGTGCGCTATCGGTTGGACATCCGGCGATCCGGCGAACAGGCCACGGAACCAGGGCGCCACGGTGGTGCGATAGTCGTAGCCGTGGCCGAACAGGTTCACCGCGATCGTCGGTGCGATACCGGTGAGGATGATGATCAGCAGCAGCACCAGGGTGACGTAGTCGATGCGGGCGGTGGTGGCGCGCACCCGGGGTACGAACAGCCGCCGGGTAGCCAGCACGATGACGCCGCCGATCACCAGGACCGCGGCCAGCGTGCCGGCGGCGGCGGAGAACCACCGGTAGGCGGACTCGGGGATACCGATCGCCGTAGTCCACTGTTGCGGGATCATTATGCCGATGACGTGCCCGGCGATGGCGGCGAACGTGCCGTAGTGGAACAGCGGGCCGCCCCACTTGAGCATCCGGCGTTCCTGCAGCTGGGTGGAGTAGCTGGTCCAGCCGAACTGGTCGTAGCGCCAGCGCCACACGTGGCCGACGACGAACACGCCGAGGGCCAGGTAGGGCAAGGCCACCCACCAGAATATCTGTGCCGCGGTCGAGTTCATCGCGACGCCGCCGTCGTGTCGGGCATGGTGAGCAGACCGGCGGCGGGTGCCCCAGCGGCGCCCGTGCCATAGCCGGTGCCGGGCGCGCTGGCATGGCCCGCGCCGTAGCCGGTCAGATAGTCCGGCGGAGCGAATGGCTCCAGTCCCACGTCTTCGCTGGGCGGCCCGGACTCCCACGCTTTGAGGACCTGTCCGATCTCGCGGCGGCCGAGCTTGGGCAGCTGTGCGCACACGGCATCCACCACCTGTGTGTAGGGGGTTTCGGCCGACGCGAGGGCGCGGCGCAGCAGTTCGAGGTCGGCCCGGTGCGCATGTAGCAGCCGCTCTCCGCGCGGGCACAGGTCGGCGAAATCGAGCACCATCGGCAGGTAGTCGGGCAGCTCGTCCTCGCACGGGACGAACCCGGCCGCACGGTACGCGGCCTTGAACACGATCATCGCCATACCTCGCTTGCGGGTGTCGCCGTAGCGGTAGTAGGTCAGATACAACGCGCAGCGGCGGCGCAGGTCGAAGGTCTGCACATAATGCTGGGCGACCTCGGTCCGCGGCGTCTCGCGCAACCAGGCCAGGAACTGCCCGAATGCCTCGCGGGCCGGTTTTGGGGACGTCTGAACGGCGAAGGTGTCGAGCGTGTCCAGCCCGTCGAACAGCGCGGTGGTCGGGTACTGCAGCAGCACCGACGCCAGCTTGAATGTGCGGTTCACGCCGGCCCCCGGTCCGGGAACAGGTCCGGTGCGCTGCCCTGGCCGTTCCAACCGAGCAGGTTGAAGTGGACGCGGCCGTCGTCACCCTGGAAGATCTGGCTGTCGCCGGGCCGGTCGGTGGCGGGCTGGATGGGTCGCCGGCTCTGGATGCCGTGTGGTCCGTTGCCGCCCATGCCGGGCCCGCCTTCGGTGTCCAGGCTGCAGAAAAGCTGCTCGTGCTGGCCCATCAGCGCGCCGGCGTCCTCCGCATGAGCCTTGGGGATGACGTAGCGGTCGTCATACTTGGCGATCGCTAGCAGCCTGTACAGGTCGTCCAACTCGTCCAGGCTGGCGTCCACGGTCGCGGGCAGCCTTTCGTTCGGGACGAGCCCGAGTTGCCCGGCGCGCTGGATCGCCCGGATCACGGCAAGCTTGCGCAGCACCAACTGCACGGTCTCGGCCTTGCCGGCAGTGAACAGGTTCGCCAGGTAGTCGATCGGGATGCGCAACGAATCGATGGTGGCGAACACCTGATCGGGGTCGGCGTCGTCGTAGCCGGCGGCGTGCACGATGTCCGACACCGGCGACAGCGGCGGGATGTACCAGACCATCGGCAGGGTGCGGTACTCCGGGTGCAGCGGTAGCGCGACCCGGTGCCGCACCGCGAGCTGGTAGGTCGGGGAG
>DATCXD010000485.1:0-7486 GCA_036566005.1 Micromonosporaceae bacterium
GGCTACCGCTACGTGACGGCGATACTCGACCGCCGGTCCGGCACGGTCGACATCACCGTCCGCGGACCGGAGTCGGATGCGCCGCCGAACGTCGCCGGCGTCCACGGTCAGGGTGCCGACTTCTGGACGCTCGCGATGACCCGGGAACTCGACGATCTGATTCTCGATCTGCGTACGAACGAGACGGAGCTCGGCACCTGGGTGTTCCGCACGGCCGGCGACGTGGACCGGGTCCTCGCCTACGACGCCCTGTTGGTGGATAACGCGGATGACTGGCTGGTCAACGAGATCGTGCTCTACCTGAAGCGCACGCTGAAGCGCCTCGACGTGACGAGTCGCAGCCTCATCGCATTGATCGAACCGGGCAGTTGCTTTGCCGGATCGCTGTTCGAGATCGCCCTCGCCGCCGATCGGTCGTTCCAACTCTTCGGCGTGTTCGAGGAGGTCGACCCGGATGCCACACCGGCGGTCATCGTTGTCGGCGAGATGAACACGGGCCCACTGCCGATGGGCAACAATCTGACGCGGCTGGCGACCCGCTTCTATGGAGATGACGCGGCGCTGGCCGCGGTCAGCGACAGAATCGGCGAACGGTTGGTAGCCGACGACGCCGAGGGCCTCGGTCTCGTGACGTTCGCGCCCGATGACATCGACTGGGCCGAGGAGGTACGGATCGCGATCGAGGAGCGAGCCAGTTTCAGCCCCGATGCGCTGACCGGACTCGAAGCGAATTACCGCTTCGTCGGACCCGAGACGATCGAAACGAAGATCTTCGGGCGGCTGTCGGCCTGGCAGAACTGGATTTTCTACCGTCCCAACGCCTCGGGCGCCGACGGGGCACTGCGCAAGTTCGGCACCGGGCAGCGAGCCGACTTCGACCGGAAGCGAGTCTGATCATGACCAACGCCGCCGACTACTCCGAGAAGATCCCGAACAACGTCGAGTTGCACGAGGATCGGCGGCTGCAACGCGCGTTGGAGTCCTGGCAGCCGAACTTCCTGAACTGGTGGGAGTCGATGGGGCCGACGCTGCCGACGCAGGACGTCTACCTGCGTACGGCGATCAACGTGGGCCGGCAGGGCTGGGCGCATTTTGGCCACGTCGCGATGAAGGACTACCGGTGGGGCATCTTCCTCGCCGAGCGCGACGCCGATCGGCGGATCGGGTTCGGCGAACACAAGGGCGAGCCGGCCTGGCAGAAGGTGCCGGGCGAGTATCGCGCCGAGCTGCAACGCTTGATCGTCATCCAGGGCGACACCGAGCCGGCCTCGGTCGAGCAGCAACGCAACCTCGGCGCCACGGCGCCCAGCCTCTACGACCTCCGTAACCTGTTCCAGGTCAACGTGGAGGAGGGCCGGCACCTCTGGGCGATGGTCTATCTCCTGCACGCGTACTTCGGTCGCGCCGGTCGCGAGGAGGCCGAAGAGCTTTTGCATCGCAACTCCGGCTCGGAAGACGCGCCGCGCATCCTCGGCGCGTTCAACGAAGAAACGCCGGACTGGTTGTCGTTCTTCATGTTCACGTACTTCACCGACCGGGACGGCAAGTATCAGTTGGGCACGTTGAAGGAGTCCGCATTCGACCCGTTGTCGCGCACGTGCGAGTTCATGCTGAAGGAAGAAAGCCACCACATGTTCGTGGGCACAACCGGGATCGACCGCATCGTCGAGCGTACGGTCGGCGTGATGCTCGAGAAGGACACCGACGACGTGGCCGGCTACGGCGTGATTCCGCTCGACGTCATCCAGAAATATCTGAACTTCCACTACAGCGTCTCGCTCGACCTCTTCGGCGGCGAGACGTCGACGAACGTGGCGAACTACTACACCGCCGGCCTCAAGGGTCGTTGGTCGGAGGAACGCCGCAAGGACGACCACCGCCTGACCGACGATTCCATCATGGTCGATTCGCTGATCGACGGCGACATCGGCCAGACCGAGGTGGCCGCACTCATCGGTCTTAACACCGACCTTCGACGCGAATACATGTCCGACTGCCAGAATGGCGTCAACCGCTGGAACAAGATCCTCGATGAGGCGGGCCTGCCACGACGACTCCGGCTGCCTAGCATTGCGTTTAACCGCAAGGTCGGCGCGTTCGCCGGCATCGAGGCGACGCCGGACGGCCAGAAGCTCTCGGCCGACGAGTGGCAGCGGCGCAAGAGCGAGTGGCTGCCGACCGACGTCGACAAGACCCACGTCCGGTCGTTGATGCGGCCGGTGCACGAACGCGGCAAGATAGCGAGCTGGATCGCACCACCCCGCAACGGCATCAACAACCAACCGTTCGACTACGACTATGTCCACCTCCTCTGACGGGTCCACCTTCTCTGACGGGCACGCGATTGCTATGGCAGAAGTCTTCAACGCCAGCCGATATCTGCTCGATCGGCACATCGACAACGGTTCGGGCGCGCGGATTGCGCTGACCGGTGTCGGCGGCGACTACACGTACGCCGATCTGCACGATCGCGTACGCCGGACGGCGGTCGCGTTGCGTGACCTCGGTCTGCAACCGGAGCAACGGGTCCTGATCCTGATGGCGGACGGCCCGGATCTCGTCACGGTGTTCCTCGCCGCGCTGCGGATGGGCGCGATCCCGGTGCCGATATCCACCATGCTGCTGGCCGATGGCGTGGCCGAGTTGCTCGACGACTCCCGGGCCCGGCTGCTCGCCGTCAGCCCGGCGTTCGCGGAGCTCGCGGCCAAGGCGATCGGCGAAATCGGCACCGACTCCGAACTGCGTGGTGTGCTGACCGGCGGCGCCGGCGTCGACTCGATCGGCGGCCTGCCCGCCTACGACATCGACGAGCTCATCGCGAACGTCAACGACGACGCGGACGCCGTCTACCGTACGAGCGCTGATTCGCCGGCCTTCTGGCTCTATACGTCCGGGACGACGGGCAAGCCGAAGGCCGCGATGCATCGCCACGGTGCCATCGAGGTCGTCTGCGAGACGTACGGCGCCCAGGTTCTCGGCATCCGCCCGGAGGATCGGTGCCTGTCGGCGGCGAAGATCTTCTTCGCCTATGGTCTCGGAAACTCGCTGCTCTTTCCGCTCGCTGTCGGCGCCACGGCTGTGCTCGAACCGATGCCGTCGCGCCCGGACACGATCGCGGCCCGGGCAACGGAATTCGGTGCCACGCTGTTCTTCGCCGGTCCGACGTTCTTCGCCAACATGCTCCGCTCCGGCCTCCCGAGCGATGCGTTGGGTGACGTCCGCCTGGCCGCGTCGGCCGGCGAGCCACTGCCGGCGGCGCTGTACCGGCGGTGGACCGAGCATTTCGGCGTGGACATCCTCGACGGCATCGGCATGACCGAGATGCTGCACATCTTCCTGTCCAATCGCGAGGGCGACGTGCGGCCGGGCACGACCGGCGTCGCCGTGCCGGGCTATGACCTACGCATCGTCGACGACGGGGGCTACGACGTGCCGGTCGGCACGCCAGGCACGCTGCTCGTGCGGGGCGACTCGACCGCGGTCGGCTACTGGTCCCGGTATGACGCCAGTCGGCAGGTGTTCCAGGGTGATTGGCTGCGCACCGGCGACACGTACGTCCAGGACGCCGAGGGCTTCTTCACGTGTCTCGGCCGCAGCAACGACATGCTCAAGGCCGGTGGCATGTGGGTGTCGCCGGCCGAGGTCGAGGAGCGGTTGCTCGCCCACGACGCGGTCGCATCGGCGGTGGTGGTCGGTGCGCTCGATACCGACGGGCTGGAGAAACCGGTCGCGTACGTGCAGCTGCACGGCGATGTGATCGTGACGGAGAGCGAACTCGTCGACTTCTGTCGGGCCGGTCTGCCCTCGTTCAAACGTCCGCGCCTGGTTGTTTTCGTCGAGTCGTATCCGACGACCGCGACCGGGAAGATTCGCCGGGTCGAGCTGCGCGCGCTGGCGACCGCCGCACTGATCGGGGCGGCCGTGTCAGCGACGGAACCGGGCGACGGCGCGACCGATCTCGGGGCGGATCCCGTAGCGGATCCCGGGGCGGAATCCGTAACGGATCCCGCGGCTGGTCAGGGTGCGCCGGCGGCGACGGTCTGATGCTCGACGGCCGGCCGCTGATCGACGTACACCTGCACGCCGCTCGATTGCCGACGCTCAAGCCGGCGTGGCAGCAGTGGGCGCACGACTTCGGTGGCACAGCGGTAATCGACCGGGTGTACTACGCCGACGGTAGCGTCGATCCGGTTCGCTTCGACGCCTACCTCGCCGAGGAAGGCGTCGACATCGCCTTGCTGATGAGCGAATACAGCCCGAAAGTGACCGGGATTCAGCCGGTCGAGGATGTTCTGCCCATCACGGCGTACAACCCGAGCCGGCTCAAACTCATCGCCAGCATCAACCCGCACCTGCACTACCCGGTCGCGGACGAACTTCAGCGGCAGCTCGATCTCGGCGCGGTCGCCTTGAAGATCCATCCCGTACACGCCGGGGTCGCGGCGAACGACAGCGCGCTGTACCCGGCCTACGAGCTGTGCCAGTCGCTCGGCGTCCCGGTCGTCTTCCACTGCGGCACGAGCACGTTTCCCGGCTCCCGCAACACGTTCGCCGATCCGATCCTTTTGGACGACGTGCTGCGCGACTTCCGCCGGCTTGACCTCGTCCTTGCTCACGGTGGCCGCGGCTGGTGGTACGACGCCGCGGCGTTTCTCGCACTCTCGAACGAACGCGTCTGGATCGAGCTGTCCGGCCTGCCGCCGTCCCGGCTGCGCGAATACTACGCACGCCACAACTGGTCGCGGCTCAGCCGTCGCATGATCTTCGCGACCGATTGGCCCGGCGTACCGGGAATCGCGGTCAACGCTCGGGCCGTCGCATCGCTGTGCGACGACGAGACGTCCGGGCTTGTGCTAGCAGGCAACGCGATGCGCGTCTACAACCTGAAGCTTGCGCCCTGACGCCCCGCCGCCGCCCAGACAGCGCCAAAGCCCGACCGGACGGCTATACGACGTCGATGGACAGCTCAAAGACCTGATCGGTCGGGTGCCCAGCCTTGTCGTGCACGCGCTGCACCGCCTCCTTCGATGGACCGGTCGACAGGCAGAACACCTTGCCGGACTCGGGATCGAGCCACGCGTGCTCGAAGTGCACGCCCTCTTCACCCTCGACCGCGAGATCGCGATCGTGGGCCTCGCGCAGCTGCGTCTCGGTCACGCCGATGAATCCGTCGTGCACGTCCATGAATCTCGCCATGTCAGACTCCCTATGAAGCCGCCGGGCCAGCCCCGGAACGGCTGTGTCCAGCTTCGGTATGGGGCGCCCGCGAATCATCGGTCACCTGACCTATTTCGGCGCGCGGGAATGCACAGTTTGGAGAGGAGCGCCGGTGGCGGAGCGGGTAATCGTCGCGTCGCCCGTGCTAGTCGGACGGGACGAGGCGCTCATGCACGCCTGGCGCCGCCTCGGCGAAGCGGCCGCCGGCGCGGGCCAGTTGCTGTTTGTCGCGGGCGAGGCTGGGATCGGCAAGACGCGCATGCTCGGCGCGGTTGCCCGCCACGCTGAGACCCATGACTTCTCCGTGGCACGGGCGGCCGCCTACCCCGGCGACGCCGAGTCGTACGGCGGCCTTCTGATGGACCTCGCCGGTGACCTGAGCCGAGCCGACGAGCCCGGCTTGAGCCGTCTCGGCGCTCGGTTGTCGGCCAGGCTCCGGGCGACCACGTCGACGGCGGGCGACGCCCATCGGCGCCATCGTCTGCTCGTGCAGGATCTCGTCGATCCCGTGATTGCCAACCAGTCGGCCCGGCCACTCCTCGTCATCTTGGAAGATCTGCACTGGGCGGACGGCATGAGCCTCGAGGTGCTCGGGCATCTCGCCGGGCGCCTACGCACCCGGCCGATCCTGATAGCCGCCGCCTACCGCAGTGACGAACTGGATCCCGGTCTTCCGATGACCGAGCTGCGCACGCGTATGCTGGCTCAGCGGCTGGCCGAGGAGATCAAGCTGCCGCGCCTGGGGCGTGAGCAGACCGCCCAGCTGACGGCAAACCTCCTCGGTCGACCAGCACCGGCCGACGTCGTTGACGCGATCCACGAACGTAGCGATGGAATCCCGTTGCACGTCGAGGAACTGCTAGCCGCGCTCGACCCGCGGGCGCTGGGCGGCCGCTCCACAGCGATGGTGCTGACGTCGGCCGTGCCGGACACCTTGAGCGATGCCGTCCTGCGACGGGTGAGCCGGCTGAATTCGGCGACCCGCGAGGTCGCCTCGGCGGCGGCCGTCATCGGGCGCTCGTTCGACTTCGACCTCTTGACCACGGTGGCCGACGTCGATCCCGGCATCGTGGCCGACGCCGTACGGGCGTTGCAAAGCGCACACCTCGTCGTTCCGGGCGCCGACGATGTCACGTTCGACTTCCGGCACGCGCTGATCCGGGACGCGCTCTACGCCGACACGGACCTGCCCACCCGCCGACTCCTGCATGGACGAGTCGCTGCCGCGGCGGTGGAACGGGGATATCGCGACGCGATGATCTCCGCTCACTTCGAGCTCGCGCATCGTGGCGATTTGGCGTACGGCCATGCGGTCGGGGCGGCCCGAATCGCCCGATCGATTTCTTCGCACCGAGAGGCGCTGGAACTCTATCGTCGCGCTGTCCGCACAGCGCCCGCCCAACTCCCGCCACGCGAACGCGTCGATCTGTACGCCGCCCTTGCCAACGAAGCCGCGGCGGTGGACGACAACGAGAACGCCGCGGCGGCGTACCAGACGGCGATTGAATTGGCGAGCGACGTGGGCGACGTGCGCGCGGCCGCTGCGCTGGTGCCGCCCAGGGTGGCCGTCGCGCATCTGCTGGGCGACGATCTGGCGACTCGGGTGCGCATGTTGCAGTCAGCGCTGGAGCGCATCGACGGCGTCCCCGACACGGACCGCGAGCGGATCCACCTGTTCTCGGCGATGGCCGCAGCCTACATGTTGGACCGGCGCCTCGACGAGGCGCTGGAATTCGGCGAGCGGAGTCGGGTCCAGAGCAAGCGGATCGATGATGAAGAAGCCGACATCAACACCGCCACGACGTACGGATCGGTGCTGGTGTTCGCTGGCCGGATGGGCGACGGCTGGGGACTGCTGGAATCCGCGGTATCGCGGGCGCGCGACGCCCACCAGGAAGCGGAGGCGGCGCGCGCCTACAGGATGATCGGGTCGTCGGCGTCGGTGCTGGTCGAGTACGACCGAGCCGAACACTGGCTCACCGAAGGCATTCGCTATGCCGACAACGTCGAACTCTGGAACCATCGGCATTACATGGCGGCCCATCTCGCCCACGTGCAGTGGGCCACCGGTCGCTGGGATGCCGCCACCGACACGGCTCAGCGGGCACTCGCCGACGGCCGTGGTGGCATTACGACCCGGATCACCGCGCTCTATGTCCTCGGATATGTGGCGATGGGTCGGCGAAACCGGGACCGAGCATCCGACCTGCTACGTCAGGCGTTGTCGCTCGGCGAGCGTATGAACGAGTTGCAGCGGCTGTCACCGCCG
>DATCXD010000516.1:0-2998 GCA_036566005.1 Micromonosporaceae bacterium
CGACCGGGTGACCCCGTCGAGGTTGACGCGGCGATCGACGACCTGGTCGGCGCGAACTTCGACGTCGAAATCGGGCCGGTCGCCCACGGTGGCCATTGCGTGGGCCGGGTCCCGGACGGGCGGGTCGTGTTCGTGCGCCACACCCTGCCCGGTGAACTCGTCACCGTGGAGATCACCGAGGAACGCAAGGGCTATCTGCGCGCCGACGCCGTGGAGATCCTTCGGCCGTCGCCGGACCGGGTTACACCACCGTGCCCGTACGCCGGACCAGACCGGTGCGGCGGTTGCGATTTCCAGCACGTCGAGCCGGCGGCGCAGCGCTCGCTGAAGACGGCGGTCGTCCGTGAGCAACTGATCCGGATCGGCCGGCTGGCCGAGCACGAGGTGGACGCGTTGGGTGTCACCGTCGAGCCGCTGGCCGGTGGCGGTGCCGGCGGTGCCCTCGGCTGGCGTACGAGGTTGCGCTACACGGTCGCGGCGGATGACCGCGCCGGTCTGCTGAAGCACCGCTCGCATGAGGTGGTGGCCGTGGACACGTGCCGGATCGCGGCGCCCGCTGTGCAGGCGGCCGGGGTGACCGACCGGCGCTGGCCGGGCGAGGACGCGGTCGAGGTGGTCGCGTCCAGCACCGGCGACGTGTCGGTGATCGCCATCGGCGTCGATGGTACCGAGCAGGCGGTGTCCGGGCCGGTCCAGGTCACGGAGGTCGCGGCCGGCCACCGGTTCCGGCTCGACCCGGCGGCGTTCTGGCAGGTACACCCGGCCGCGCCGGAAACCTTCGTGGCGAGGGTCCTCGCCATGCTCTCGCCCCGGCCCGGAGAACGGGCGTGGGACCTGTACGGCGGGGCTGGGCTCTTTACCGCCGCGCTCGCCGACGCCGTCGGCCCGCGCGGCTCGGTCACCCTTGTCGAGTCCGATGACCGGTCGGTCCTCGCGGCGTCGTCGAGTCTCGCCGAGTTTCCGCAGGTGACCGTGGTCTCGTCCACGGTGGAGCGGATGCGCCTGCGGGGGCGGCCGGACATCGTGGTGCTCGATCCGCCCCGGACCGGGGCGGGTGCCCGAGTCGTACGCAACCTGATCGACGCCGCTCCACGCGCGATCGCGTATGTGGCCTGCGACCCGGCGTCATTTGCGCGGGATGTCGCGACATTCCGTACGGCCGGCTGGCGACTCACCCGGCTCGAGGCGTACGACGCGTTTCCGATGACCCATCATGTGGAGTGCATCGGCCGGCTCGAGCCGCCGGACAGCCCACCACGCGGCGGGGCGGTGTGACGGAATCGTGTGCGCCGTGCGTCATCCGGATGCCGGCGCGCGCCGTTTGGCTAGACTGGCCGGTCATGAGCACACCTGCGTCTGAGTCGACCGGTTTACCCGACGGGACGGGCCTCCTGTCCCGCATCAACGGCCCGAGTGACCTGCGCGAGCTGTCCGCATCGGAGCTCAGGGTCCTGGCCGCGGAGATCCGCGATTTCCTCGTGGCCAAGGTGTCGCGCACCGGGGGACACCTCGGTCCGAATCTCGGTGTGGTGGAGCTCACGCTCGCTCTGCATCGGGTCTTCGATTCCCCGAAAGACCGCATCCTGTTCGATACCGGGCATCAGTCGTACGTCCACAAGATGGTCACGGGTCGGCAGGCCGGCTTCGATCTGCTCCGCCAACGCGGCGGCCTGTCCGGGTATCCGAACCAGGCCGAGTCCGAGCACGACGTGATCGAGAACTCGCACGCTTCCACCGCGCTGTCCTACGCCGACGGCATGGCCAAGGGTTTCGCGCTGCGGGGTGAGGATCGGCACGTGGCCGTCGTCGTCGGCGACGGCGCGCTGACCGGCGGAATGTGCTGGGAGGCCCTGAACAACATCGCCGCGACCGAGAACCCGCTGGTGATCGTCGTGAACGACAACGGCCGTTCCTACGCTCCGACGATCGGCGGCATGGCCAACCACCTCGCGACGCTGCGCTTGAACCCCGGCTACGAAAAGGTGCTCGACGTCGTCAAGGACGCGCTCGGCCGGACGCCGCTCGTCGGCGCGCCGATGTACGAAGCGCTGCACGCGATGAAGAAGGGGCTCAAGGACGCCGTTTCGCCGCAGGGGATGTTCGAGGATCTCGGCCTCAAGTACGTCGGCCCGGTCGACGGCCACGACCTCGAAGCAGTCGAGTCGGCGCTGCGCCGGGCCAAGCGGTTCGGCGGCCCGGTGATCGTGCATGCGGTCACCCGCAAGGGCTTCGGCTACCGGCCGGCCGAGGACGACGAGGCCGACTGCCTGCACGGTCCGAGCAGCGCGTTCGACCCGGAGACCGGCAAGCTTCTCGCGCCACCGTCGCTCAAGTGGACCTCCGTCTTCGCCGACGAGCTGGTCGCGCTGGCCGACGAGCGCAGCGACATTGTCGGCATCACCGCGGCCATGGCCGAGCCGACCGGCATCGCACGGCTCGCCGCGAAATACCCCGAGCGGGCGTACGACGTCGGGATCGCCGAGCAGCACGCGGTGACGTCCGCGGCCGGACTGGCGCTGGCCGGAATGCACCCGGTCGTGGCGGTCTACGCGACGTTCCTGAACCGTGCGTTCGACCAGGTGCTGCTCGACGTGGCGATGCACCGGCTCCCGGTCACGTTCGTGCTCGACCGGGCCGGCATCACCGGGCCGGACGGCCCGAGCCACTACGGCATCTGGGACCTGGCCGTGTTCGGGGTCGTGCCGGGCCTGCGCATCGCCGCCCCCCGCGACGCGACCACGCTGCGGGCCGAACTGCGCGAGGCGGTGGCCATCGAGGACGGGCCGACGATCGTCCGCTTCCCCACCGGCTCGGTCCCGCCCGACCTGCCGGCCGTCCGCACCGTGAACGGGGTCGACGTGCTGGCCGAGAGCGACCGGCGCGACGTGCTGCTGGTCTCGGTCGGCTCGTTCGCCCAGGTCGGGGTCGACGTCGCGGCCCGGCTCGCGGAGCACGGGTACGGCGTGACCGTGGTCGACCCGCGCTGGGTCCGCCCGGT
>DATCXD010000547.1:0-2510 GCA_036566005.1 Micromonosporaceae bacterium
CGACCGGCTTGCCCGAGTGGCTCGTCGCCGAGGCCGAGCGCCGTAACGGCGGCCCGCTCGCCGACGATGTGGCGATGTTGCTCCTCACCGGTGACAGCACGGCGCCGCTGGCGATATCGACGGGCGGTGCACTACAACGCCAGCCGACGACCGGCCCGCGATCGGATTCATCGGTCGTGGTGGGCGCCACGACGGCGACGACACGGGAGAGTTCCGAGAAGACGCCGGCCAATGCCGCGGTCGCCAATGCCACCACCTCCGTCACTCCGATTCCCGGAAGCCATGCATGAAGCGTCCGTCCGACTGGTCCCTGAGCGCCCGGATCACCGCGCTGTGCCTGCCCGCGGTGATTCTGTTGACGCTGCTCGCGGTCGCTGCCGCGGTCACGGCTAACCACAACAGCCGGCAGCTCAGTGTGTTGCTCAACCAGATCGGTCCGCTGCAAACGGATACGCAACAGCTCGAAACGCAGATGCTGAATCAGGAGACCGGCATCCGTGGCTATGCCATCGAGTCGAGCCAGGCCGCACTGCAGCCGTACACAGACGGGGTGACTCAGCAGGAAGCGCTCGTCAAGCAACTGCGCGGGCTGGCGGCCGATCGATCGAAGGTCCGGGCCGACCTCGCGGTCGCCGAGTCAGCCATCGCCGACTGGCAGGCCAACGTTGCCCAGCCCGTGATCGATGCGGTCCAGGCCGGCGATCACGCGGCGGCGCTCGCGCTGATCGATCCAGGCTCCCGAGGACAATTCGACGCCGTACGGCAGAGCCTGGACACCATTTCTAACGACGTTACCGCGCTGCGCGACAGCGAGGTGTCGGACGTTCAGCGTACGAGTCACGCGATCGTCTGGACGTTGGTAGCGTCCGGCATCGTCGTCGTTGTCGCCGGATTCATCCTCGCCCTGCTACTGCGCCTGATGGTGCGCGACCCGGTAGCCCGCCTGGCCGAACGCGTACGGCAAGTTGCCGCGGGCGACTACAACCAGACCGTCGACGTCGCGGGAGCCCCAGAGGTGGCGAGCCTCGGGGCCGACGTCGAGGAGATGCGGCACCGGATCGTGGCCGACCTGCGTGTTGTGCAGGCCGCCAATGACGCGGTCGAGAGCGCGAATGCCGAACTCGGTGCCGCGAATGCCCAGCTGGAGACCGCCAATGGCCAGCTCGCCGCGGCCATCGCGCAGCTGGAACTCGCGAATGCACAACTGGAGAGCCAGGCCGTCGATCTGCAGCGATCGAATCAGGACCTCGAACAGTTCGCCTATGTCGCGTCGCACGACCTGCAGGAGCCGTTGCGCAAGGTGGCGAGCTTCTGCCAGCTGCTACAGCGGCGCTATGCCGGCCAGCTCGACGAGCGCGCGGACCAGTACATCTCGTTCGCCGTCGACGGCGCGCACCGGATGCAGCGGCTCATCAACGACCTGCTCAAGTTCTCCCGCATCGGCCGGGTCACGAGCGACTTCTCCGACGTCAATCTCGGTGCGGTGGTTGCCGCCGCGGCCGAGGCCAACGATGACGCACTGGCGCGCGTCGACGGCGCCGTCGAGGCCGTTGACCTGCCGACGATCTCGGGCGACGAGGGGCTTCTGGTCGGGCTGTTCGCCAACCTCATAAGCAACTCGATCAAGTTTCATCGCGTCGACACCCCGGTGCGCATCCGGGTGACGGCGGTCGAGCACGACGACGAGTGGCAGATCACCTTCCGCGACAACGGCATCGGCATCGATCCCGAGTACGCGGACAAGGTTTTCGTGATTTTCCAACGTCTGCACGCCCGCGACGCCTATCCGGGCACCGGGATCGGACTCGCGGTGGCCAAACGGATCGTGGAGTATCACGGTGGCCGGATCTGGGTCGACACCAGCGTGGACGAGGGGGCGGCGATCTGCTTCACTGTGCGGACCGCGCCGCCGGCCGTGGAGCAGCATGTCGCGGGTGAGCAGCCGGCAGCGCAGGCGGTTGACGCCCTCAACAGCGCCCACTGAAGGAGTTGCCGCAATGACGTCCGTTGCCGACGAAGGCGTGCCGATCGAAGTTCTGCTCGTCGAGGACGACCCGGGCGACGTGTTGATGACCCGCGAAGCGTTCGAAGAGCACAAGGTGCGCAATCGTCTCAACGTCGTGTCCGACGGCGTGGATGCCTTGGCGTACGTACGCCGGCAAGGCGAGTTCGCCGACGCTATCCGCCCGGATCTGATCCTCCTGGACCTGAACCTTCCCAAGTGCGACGGTCGGGAGGTCCTCAAGGAGATGAAGAACGACCCCGACCTACGCGAGATCCCGATCGTCGTACTGACGACGTCGTCGGCCGAGTCGGATGTGCTGGCAAGCTATCAGTTGCACGCGAACGCGTACGTCACCAAGCCGGTCGATTTCGAGCGCTTCATCTCGGCCGTGAAGCAGATCGACGACTTCTTCGTCAGCCTGGTCAAACTGCCGCGCCGAGCCGGGTGACCCCTCGCGCCGCTGGTCGCGGCAGGGCGCCGCGCCGAGCCGGGTGACCCCTCGCGC
>DATCXD010000568.1:0-8209 GCA_036566005.1 Micromonosporaceae bacterium
ACCGCCGCTGCGTAGCGCAGCCGCGAGGCGCATGACACCGCCGCTGCGTAGCGCAGCCGCGAGGCGCATGACACCGCCGCTGCGTAGCGCAGCCGCGAGGCGCATCACACCGGGGCAGATGTCCACTCGCCGGGATCGGCCGGCAAGATGGGCGTATGCACATCGTGGTCCTCGCCGGCGGCATCGGCGGCGCGCGCTTCCTCAGCGGCGTACGGGCGGTCGCCGGGCGTCGCACCGCGGCCGGTGACCCGACAACCGTCACCGCCATCGTCAACGTCGGCGACGACGTCACCCTGCACGGCCTGCGGATCTGCCCCGACCTGGACAGCGTGATGTACACCCTGGCCGGCGCCGCGGACACCGAGCGCGGCTGGGGTCGCGAGGGCGAAACGTGGGTCATCAAGACCGAACTGGCCGCGTACGGCGCCGAGCCGACCTGGTTCGGCCTGGGCGACAAGGACGTGGCCACGCACCTGGTCCGGACCCGGCTGCTGGCCGCCGGCCACCCGTTGTCGACAGCGACCGCGACGCTGTGCGAGCGCTGGCGCACCGGCATCACGCTGCTGCCCGCCTCGGACGACCGGTTGGAGACCCACGTCGTGGTCGGTGGCGACACTTCGGCCGCCGGTGGCGACGTCGAGCCGGAGCGGGCGATCCACTTCCAGGAATGGTGGGTGCGCTACCGGGCCGGCCTGCCGGCGCGACGTTTCGTGTTCGTCGGCGCCGAATCGGCCAAGCCGGCCGCCGGCGTCCTGGACGCGATCTCGACCGCCGATGTCATCCTCGTCGCGCCGAGCAACCCGGTCGTGTCGATCGCGCCCATCCTCGCCGTCGATGGCCTCCGCGACGCGCTCACCGGGGCACCCGCGAAGATCGTCGGCTACTCACCGATCATCGGCGGGTCTCCGGTGCGAGGCATGGCCGATAAATGTCTGGCCGCGATGTCGGTGGAGGTGAGCGCGGAAGGCGTGGCCGGGCTCTACGGCGCCCGTTCGGATGGTGGGCTGCTCGATGCGTGGCTGGTCGACGACTCCGACGCCGCGACCTCGGTGCCCGGCGTCGCCGTACACGTGGGGCCGTTGTGGATGGTGGACGTCGACGCGACCGCCGACATGGTCCGGCGCGGACTTGACGCGGTGTCGGCATGACCGGCGTACCGGCCGGGCTCGCGATCCTGCCGATCACCGGCCTCGGTGACGTCCGGCCCGGCGACGACCTCGCCGGTTTGATCGCCCGAGCCGCGCCGTGGCTCGCTGACGGCGATGTGCTCGTCGTGACGAGCAAAATCGTCTCGAAGGCGGAGGGAGCTCTGGCGCCCGTACCGCCGGAGGAAGGCCCGGACCGCGACGGAGCCCGCGCTGGCGTGCTGGCCGCCGAGACTGCGCGGGTCGTCGCCAGACGCGGCCCGACGAGCATCGTGGCGACGCGGCACGGCTTCGTCATGGCCTCGGCCGGCATCGATGCGTCCAATGTGGACTCGGACCACCTCGTGTTGTTGCCGAAGGATCCGGACGCGTCCGCGCGCGGACTCCGATCGGAGCTGCGCGACCGGTACGGACTCGATGTCGTGGTGATCATCTCGGACACGATGGGCCGGCCCTGGCGCAACGGCCTCACCGACGTGGCGCTCGGCGTCGCGGGCCTTGACGCGATCCGCGATTACCGGGGCGAACGCGACGCCTACGGCAACGAACTGCAGATCACCCAGATGTCGCCGGTCGACGAACTCGCCGGCGCGGCCGAGTTGGTCAAGGGCAAATACGACCAGGTGCCGGTCGCCGTGGTGCGCGGGCTGCGAATCACGGGCACGCCCGACGGCGAAGGTGCGTCGATCCTGGTGCGGTCCGCCGATACAGACATGTTTTCCCTGGGTACGGCCGAAGCCAGGGCGGACGGTCTGCGGCTCGCAACTCACCTGGACGACCCCGATGTGCTCGCGAACGCGTGGCCGGTCACGTCGGTCGCGGCCATCGCCGGCTCGACAACGCCGGTCTCCGATCACATCGCGCGAGCGCTGGTCGCGGCGGCCGAAGCCTGCCCCGAGATCGTGTTCGCCATGGCCGATCCTGGCTTGCCCGAAACCTCCGGGCCGCCCGAAGCGTCCGGTTCGGAAGCGCCCGGGCGGGCCGGGCAATCCGAGGCGTCCGCAGCGTCCCGGCCGGGCGGTGCGGCGGCAGTGGCGCGGTTGACCGTGACTCTCCCGCCCGGCTCGACCGTCGTTACCGGCGCGCAAGCTGGAGCCGCGATCCACATCCTGCGCGCCGCGCTGGCCTCGGCCGGTTATCTCACGACCTGGCTCCGGCCCGACGGCGACGCCGTCCGGGTCGCCGACCTGGCCACGATCGCCCTGGGCACCATCACCGTCCGGCCGCGTCCGACCCTCTAGCCGCCTCGTCCCGTGGTGTTGCCCCAGATCCAGCGGCCGCCGTGCGCCCGCGATCTTGGGGAAATCCACGTATCAGCGGCTGATTTAAGGTGGAGAACCCCAAGATCGCGAGAGCGGGCGTAAGCCGCCCCCACCACCGTCTTGGAAGCCTCAGATGAAGCGCGAGTCGCCGCGATCCTTGAGTTCGTCGACCAACTTCTTGACCTCTTGCGCCCGATCGCGTTTGCAAACCAGGACCACGTCCGGCGTGTCGACCACCACGAGGTCCTGGACACCGAGGATGGCGACCAGGCGATCGGAGTGCGGCACGAGAATCGAGCGTTCGCTGTCGTAGACGAGGACGTCTGGCTTGTCGCCGCTGGCCGCAACCACGACGTTTTCGGCCTCGTCGGACGGCAGCACCTTGGCGAGCGAGTCGAAGTCGCCGATGTCGTTCCAGCCGAAGTCACCGGCGACCGTCGCGACCAACCCGGCAGACGAGGCGCCCTCCATCACGGCGTAGTCGACCGAGATCTTGGTGAGCGTCGGCCACACCTCGCCGAGCACCTCGTCGCGGTCCGGGGTGTCCCACGCCTCGGCAATGCGCAGGACGCCATCGTGCAGCGCCGGCTGCTGCCGGGCCAACTCGCCCAGGAACACGCCGACCCGCCAGACGAACATGCCGGCGTTCCAGTAGTAGTCGCCCGACGCCACGTACGCGGTCGCGATGTCGCGCGATGGCTTTTCACGGAACTGCTCGACCCGGCGGACCGGACCGCCGTCAACCAGTCCGCCGCACTGGAGGTAGCCGTACCCGGTCTCGGGATGGGTCGGGGTGATCCCGATGGTCATCAAAAAGCCCTGGTCGGCGCCGGCGATGGCGGAGCGCACGACGCTGGCGAAGCGGGCCGAGTCGTGGATGAGATGGTCGGCCGCAAACGCACCCATGACGGCGTCCGGGTCGCGGCGGTCGATGAGCGCGGCGGCCAGCGCGATCGCCGCACACGAATCCCGTGGCGACGGCTCGATCAGGATGTTGCCCGCCGGCACGTGAGCGAGTTGCCGGGCGACACCGGCCGCGTGCGCGGCTCCGGTCACCACGTAGGTGTCCTCGGGAGCGGCCAGCGGAGCGAGGCGGTCAACGGTGGCCTCCAGCAACGTTGCGGCGGTGCCGGTCAACGCGTGGAGGAATTTCGGATGGCCGACGCGCGATAGTGGCCACAGTCGGGTGCCACCGCCGCCGGCCGGAATGACCGCGTAGAACATCCGCCCATCATGCCGAGTCGGATCCAGTCTCATCGCCCCAGGCTCACTCTCGGTGGGCAATTGTCCGTCAATTCACGGTATAACTGATTTGCGGCGCCGCCGGCGGTCCCGGAACGGCCACAACACGCATGACGCGGTCAGCCCGCGGCGCGCGTCCACGCGGCCAGGTGCACCTCGGCGCTGGACTCCCAGGTGAATTCGTGGGCCCGAGCCGCGCCGGCCGCAGACAGATGCGCGCGACGCGGCGCGTCGGCGAGAAGCGCACCGAGATCGCGGCCGATCTCCTCGGGCGACTCCCCTGTGTACGCCACCGCGTCGCCACCGACCTCGGGCAGCGACAGCCGGGGCGTCGTGAGCACCGGCGCTCCGCATGCCATTGCCTCCAGGATCGGCAGGCCGAATCCCTCACCGTGCGACGGATAGGCGGCGACCAACGCACCACCGAGGTAGCCGGGCAGGTCGGCGAACCGGAGATATCCCGGCCGGAGCAGGCGCAGATTTGCCGGAACCTCGGCGATCGACTCGTCGATGTCCTCGTCGTGGCCCGAACCGCCGGCGATCACCAGGGCCGGTGGGTTCGGCAGGTCAGCGCACGCCATCACCCAGCCGCGAATCAGGTTGGGCACGTTCTTGCGCGGCTCCTTCACGCCCAGGAACGCCACGTAGGGAGTCGAACCCAGACCCAACCGTGCCCGTACGCGTGCCTTGTCGTCCTCGCTCGGCGCATGGAAGGCGGCCGGTTCAACGCCGTGGTACGCCACGTCGATGCGGGTCGGGTCGGCATCGAGCAAGCGAATGAGCTCGTCCCGGGTGGCCTTGCTCGGCACGATCACCCGAGCGGCCCGGCGCAGCGACGTCTTGATCGCGGAGCGGAAGAACGTCCGGCGGGACTTCTCATAGTGCTCAGGCTCGGTGAAGAACGTCGCGTCATGCACCGTGACCGTGACCGGGCACGGCGCGCGCATCGGGCAGGTGTAGAACGGCGAGTGGATCACCTTCGCCCCGACCTGGGTCGCGAGCAGCGGCAGGCCGGTCTGTTCCCAAGCAAGCCGGGCCGGCCGGTGGGCGATGGCCGACGGAGCGCCGACGACAACCGCGGTCGGCAGCAGACGGGTATACCGCTCGAGATCGGAACGCTGGGCGACCACCACGAGGTTCGAGTCCATCTCGTTGAGCGCGCCGAGCAGACCGTCTACATACCGTCCGACGCCTCCGCGGTCGGCTGGGACGCTGGTGGCGTCGAACAAAACGAGAGGCGGACGACCGTCGCTCACGACCGCGATTCCTTTCCCCTGCCAAGTCTCTGTCCGGTTCACCGTTTGTCAGGGTTCACCGATTACCAGGGCTCACTATTTGTCGGAGCTCACTGTTTGTAGAGGTACACCATTTACCAGGGCTTACCGTTGTCTATCAAGGCTCACCGTTGTCGAAGGCTTGCCTACATTCTCGATCCACCGCCTGTGCACCGCTCGGGGAACCGCAACGGCAAGCCTACGCCGGAAGCGAGGAGTGCATACCCCTGCAACACGGCACTGCAACCGTCACACCGCCATCGCATTTCGACCGCGGCGCCTCTCGCGGGCCCAGACCGTACTCGGCGCCCGCCCCCACGGCCGGCGTAGCAAGGGCGATCACGGGGGAAGCGAGGTGGTCGCTCCGACCGACACGTTAACGTCGTTGCGTCGGCAGCCGCGCGCGGTGACATCGGGAGAATGTGGATCGGGAGAGAATGTGGATCAGGGAACACATGTAAAGGACCTGCACACCGTTGGTCGCCTCTTCCAGACGCTCGTCGCGCCGGACCCGACCCGGCCACTGCTCACGTTCTACGACGACGCGACCGGCGAACGCACCGAGCTGTCCGGCGCCACGCTCGGTAATTGGGTCGCGAAGACGGCCAACACGCTCGTCGACGATCTCGACCTGGAGCCTGGCCAGTGGGCCGCGGTAGGCCTGCCCCCGCATTGGCAGACGGCGGCCGTGCTGCTGGGCTGCTGGACCGTCGGGCTCGCCGTGACCACGGCACCGGACCCGGCCGAGGTCGCCTTCCTGACCCTCGCCGCGGCCTGCGCCGAGTGGCCCGCGGTGGAGCGATACGTACTCGGGCTCCACCCGTTCGGCCTCCCGCTGCCGAGTGTCCCCACGGGCTGCCTCGACTTCACGTCGGAAATCCGTACCCATGGCGACCATTTCTCTGCGCGCACGCCGGTCACCGCCGCGACGCCCGCACTGCGCTGGACCGACGCGGATGCCGTCACCCATGAACACACCCAGTCCGATCTGTGTACGCGCGCCGCCGAGCGCGCGGCGGCGCTCGGCGTGCCGACCGGAGGGCGCGTGCTGATCAACACGGATGCCCATCCAGACCCGGTCGACTGGCTCGTGGCACCGCTCGCGGCCGGGGCGACGATGGTGCTCTCCCGCAATACCGACACGACAAAGTTCGACGCCCGGGCGGCCGCCGAACTTGTCACGCGAACGATCCGCTGACCGCTGGTCAGGCGGCAAGCACCTCGGGTTCGGTCGCGGCCCGGACGTCGTCGGCCGAGACGCCAGGCGCGGTCTCGATGAGGCGAAGCCCGTGCGGCGTCACGTCGAGCACGGCGAGGTCGGTGATGATCCGCTGGACGACGCCGCGCCCGGTGTACGGGAGCGAGCACTCGTTGACGATCTTCGGCCCACCGTCGCGGGCCACGTGCTCCATCAGCACGATGACCCGGCGGGCGCCGTGCACCAGATCCATCGCCCCACCCATGCCCTTGATCATCTTTCCGGGAACGGTCCAGTTCGCCAGGTCACCGGCCGCCGACACCTGCATCGCTCCGAGGACGGCCACATCGATGTGGCCGCCGCGGATCATCCCGAACGACAGCGCCGAGTCGAAGTAGGCGGCGCCGGGGTTGATGGTGACCGTTTCCTTGCCCGCATTGATGAGGTCCGGGTCGACGTCGTCCTCGTACGGGTAGGGCCCGGTGCCGAGGATCCCGTTCTCCGAGTGGAGCACAACGTGGATGCCGGGCGGCAGGAAGTTCGGGATCAGGGTCGGCAGGCCGATGCCGAGATTGACGTACTGGCCATCCTCGAGTTCCGCGGCCGCGCGCGCGGCCATCTCGTCGCGTGTGAGTCCCACGGTGCTCAGCCCTTCTGCCGGACGGTACGGCGTTCGATGCGCTTGCTGCCGGTGTCCACGGCGACGACGCGCTGGACGAAGATGCCGGGCAGGTGGACCCGATCCGGGTCGAGCTCACCCGGGCCGACGAGTTTCTCGACCTCGGCGATGGTGACCGTGCCGGCCATCGCGCACAGCGGGTTGAAATTGCGCGCGCTCTCGTGGAAGACGAGGTTTCCGTGCGTGTCGCCGACCGCGGCACGCACCAGCGCGAAGTCGCAGACGATGCCCTCTTCCAGGACGTACGTCCGCCCGCCGAACTCCCGGGTTTCCTTCGCCGGCGACGCAACCGCGACCGCTCCGTCGGTGTCGTAGCGCCACGGGAGGCCGCCGTCGGCCACCTGCGTGCCGACACCGGCCGGGGTGTAGAACGCCGGGATGCCGCAGCCGCCGGCCCGCAGGCGCTCGGCCAACGTGCCCTGCGGCACCAACTCCACCTCGAGCTCGCCGGTCAGATACTGCCGGGCAAACTCCTTGTTCTCCCCCACGTACGAGCCGGTGGTGCGGGCGATGCGGTGCGCCGACAACAGGATGCCCAGACCCCAGTCGTCGACGCCGCAGTTGTTCGACACCGTACGCAGCCCGCCGACCCCTCGATCGTGCAGTGCCGCGATCAACTCGCTCGGGATGCCACACAACCCGAATCCGCCGACCGCGAGCGACGCCCCGTCCGGGACGTCGGCAACGGCCTGCGCCGGAGTGGCGACAGTCTTGTCCATGGTGCGAAATCTCCTCGGGGCCAGCAATCATCGTTGACGTGGACGCCCACGTTACCGCCGGATCGATCGCTCGCGGCACGGCCATGTCGCCCATCACTGCCGCGACCGCGGTGTCGGTCGGCCATATGACGGAACCGGTCGGCGGCGGACGGCCCGCTCGACGGTTGCACGGCCGGGCCGGCGCAAGCGTCGCGGCCACCGGAGAGTCCCGGTGGCCGCGACGGTGTGGTTGTGGGCCGGGTCTAGAAGCCGCCGACTCCGTTGGGGGTGCCGAGGCCGGTCGGTCCGTCCCAACCCGCTTGCGCGTGGCACAGCTGCGTGGGCGAACAGGTCCCGTTCGAGCCGGACGTCACGTCGTTGAACGTCGACGACGAGTCATGCGTGTACGGGTAATTGTTGGTGGCCGATGCGGCGTTGCCGGCCAGCGCGTACACCGACGCGATGATCGGCGACGACACGCTCGTGCCACCGAACACCAGCCAGCCGGAGAAGCCCTGGTAGGCGAAGCTGTCGTAGACGGCGACGCCGGTGTTCGGGTCGGCCACGGCCGACACGTCGGCGACCGCACGGTTCGCGCAGCCAGTGTTGAACGTCGCCTGACCGGACAGTGCCGGATTCTTCGTCGAGCAGCCGCTGCCGGCGCCAGACCATGCGGTCTCGGACCATCCGCGCGCGTTCCCGGACCGGGTG
>DATCXD010000574.1:0-4016 GCA_036566005.1 Micromonosporaceae bacterium
CGGAGCTTGCCCGGGCGGTGCTGGACGCGGCCAAGGTTCGCCGCGATGCCGCCGGGTCGAGCCGGTCGAGTACCCGGGCCGGTGGCACACGGCGTGGCTCGGGTAAACGTGCGCGAGGCTACTCCGGGCCCGGGCCGGACGCCCGTGACCCGCAACTGTTCGGCACCGTGCTGGCGCGATTGATCAAGCAGCGAGGGTGGCAGCAACCTGCCGCCGAGGGGCAGGTTTTCGGCGCGTGGGAGCGCGTGGTCGGCCCCGACCTGGCGGCGCACTGCCGGCCCGTCAAGCTGGTCGATGGGGAGCTGACCGTGGAGGCCGAGTCGACGGCGTGGGCGACGCAGTTGCGCCTGCTTGCCGGGCGCCTGCTCCGGCAGATCGCCAAGCAGGTCGGTCCGAACGTGGTGACCCGACTGCACATCCATGGCCCGTCCGCGCCGACGTGGTCGCGCGGTCCGCGGCGGGTGCCCGGTCGCGGACCACGCGACACGTACGGCTGACGTCGGCTCACGGTTGGCCGACCGCCTGCGGCAGTCCGCGCTGCGCGATCATGCGAACGCTCCCGTCGGCCAGCTGATACGACAGTCCAACGACGGCACAGCGGCCAGCGGCCACCCGCCGGGCGATCGTCGCCGATTCGTTGGCCAGCAACTCGACCGTGTGACGGACGTGCTCCTCGCCGGCGACGTCCGGATCCGTCTCGCCGCCGCCGGCGGCCAACACGCTCGGCAACACACGTTCGACGACGCTTCCGATGGCGCCGGGCGGCATTTCCCCGTCCCGGGCGACCTGCAGCGCCGCCGCGACCCCGCCGCAGGAGTCGTGGCCGAGCACCGCCACCAGCGGCACGTCGAGAATCGCGATGCCGTATTCGATGCTGCCGAGGACCTCCGGTCCAACGACGTGTCCGGCCGTACGCACGACGAACAGGTCACCCAGACCGCGGTCAAAGATGATCTCGGCCGCCAGCCGTGAATCCGAGCAACCGAACAACACCGCGAATGGACGCTGCCCGGGTGCGACGGCCGTCCGCCGGTCGGCGTCCTGGTTCGGGTGTTCGCGCCGGCCGAGTACGAAGCGACGGTTGCCGGCCAGCAGCAACCGCAGCGCCTGATCAGGGTCGGTCGGCACACTGTCAGTCATGATCTACATTGTGCGGCGCGCGCGGGCGGCAGGCCATCGCTTGTCCGCATATTCACAGTTCCCCGGTCCGCGGCTGGCGTTCCCGTAGGGCCGGACGAGCCTCAAGATTCGTGACCTTGCAGCGCTAGAGGCCCATCAGGGCACGGGATGAGCCTCTGCGGCTGCAAGGTCACGAATCTTGGATGAGTCGCCAGCGGTCCGGGCGCGACCGCGACGCCCATGGTCGGGCCGGTCTCGGCCGGTCAGAAGTCGGCGTAGATGGCGAACCCGCGATCCGCGCACCGGCGGTAGAACCGCGCCAGGACGATCACTTCGATACGGGAGAAGTTCCACGCCGGTGCCGAACCGTTGTCGTCCTTGAGCGCGGCCAGGCGCCCATCCAGCCAGCGCATCTGCTGCTCGGCGAGGCGTCCGCCGGCGATCGCGGTGCGCATCACATCGGCGACCGATTCGAACGTCACGTCCTCGCCGAACTGCTCGTGGTTGGTGACGAACCGTTCGAGCCCGCCGGCGATCCAGGCGCATCCGTCCGGATCGATCACCGGGTCTTCATCTTCGGCGGCCGCATCGGTCGCGTAGAGGACACCGTCGAGCCCGAGAAGCAGGTCCACCAGTTCGGTGAACGCGCTGACCGGAGCGGTGCCCGTCTCGGCGATGTGGTCGGCGAGGGCGACGGCCGGTCGCGGCACGTCGGGCGCGCGGTCGCCGATGCCGGCGAAGTCGACGAACTCAGCTGGCGCCACCGGGTCGTAGAAGCGGCCGGTGCGCGGCCACTTCACGGCGACGTTGTCGAGCCCCATGTCAGATTCAACCTTTCCGTGTGGAGAGGCAAGATCGGCGTCGAGGGACATTACGGCACCGGTGCCGCGCCACGCGACCCCCAAAACGTCAGATCCACGACCCCAACGCGCGAAATGTCCGATTGGCGAGCGCTCCGTCGTGGGCGAGGCTGTCCACATCCGCCGGTACGGGCGCCAGCAAGCCCCGTACCAGCGGATTTATGTCCGGATCCGGCACTGGCGTGGTCGGACCCGCCACGATCTTGGACAAAACGGCCGCGACCAATCCATCGCGCACGAGGCCGGAAGTTGCCCCCATCACGCATGGGGGGATGTACAGGCGGGGATTTTCGTGCGGCTACGGCAACTACAGGGCCGCGCATGCGCGTTCTGACGACCGGACACAGTAAGATTGACGGAGAAGCTTCCGGAGGTCGAACCTGCAGCCCCCCGAGACCGGCGCTGACCGGAAACGGACGCTCGCGTCGACGCCCCACTGTAGCTACCCGCACATGATCACCGCGGGTGCCCCGGCTCCTGCCGCCGGCCGTGCCCGCGCCAACCCCGCATGGGGACGCCCCGGCGTGCCGCCATGTGAGAAAGCGACGAAGCGTGGCATCGCCGAAGCGTCCCTACGAATACAACGCAAGTTCCATTACCGCACTCGAAGGACTCGAGGCCGTCCGCAAACGACCCGGCATGTATATCGGCTCCACCGGCGAGCGCGGCCTGCACCACCTCGTCCAGGAGGTTGTCGACAACGCGGTGGACGAGGCCCTCGCCGGCTTCTGCGACAAGATCGTTGTGACGCTGCTGGCCGACGGTGGTGTCCAGGTCGTCGACAACGGCCGCGGCATCCCGGTCGACATCAACCCGAAGACGAAGATGCCGGGCGTACAGATGGCGCTGACCATGCTGCATGCCGGTGGCAAGTTCGACGGCAAGGCATACGCCGTCTCTGGTGGCCTGCACGGCGTCGGCGTCTCCGTCGTCAACGCGCTGAGCGAGTCGCTCAAGGTCGAGATCCGCCGCGACGGCCACGTCTTCCGCCAGGAGTACGAGCGCGGCGTCCCGCAGGCCGACCTCGCGAAGGGCGAGGCCACGCAGGCGACCGGCACGACGATCAGCTTCCTCCCCGACGCCGAGGTCTTCGAGTCGCTCGACTTCGACTTCTCGATCCTCGAGCAGCGCCTCCGCGAGACGGCGTTCCTCACGCGCGGCCTGGCCATCTCGCTCGTCGACGAGCGCTCGGGCGGCAACCGGGTCGAGTTCCGCTACGACGGCGGGATCGAGGACTTCGTCCGCTATCTCAACGAGAACAAGGAGCCGATCCACAAGAAGGTCATCTTCTTCGAGGGCGAGTCCGAGGAGGGCGCCGTCGAGGTCGCGATGCAGTGGAACGGCTCCTACCAGGAGTCCGTCTTCTCGTTCGCCAACAACATCAACACGCACGAGGGCGGCTCGCACCTCTCGGGCTTCCGCAGCGCGTTGACGCGCACGCTCAACCGCTACGCGCGCGACAAGGGCCTGCTCAAGGAGAAGGACGAGAACCTCTCCGGCGAGGACGTGCGCGAGGGGCTCACGGCGGTCATCTCGGCCAAGCTGGCCGATCCGCAGTTCGAGGGCCAGACGAAGACCAAGCTCGGCAACCCGGGCATGGAGGGCTTCGTCGCCACCATCGTCAACGCGCGGCTCGGCGAGTTCCTCGAGGAGAACCCCTCCGAGGCCAACCAGGTCATCCGCAAGGCGGTCCAGGCCGCCCAGGCGCGCTCCGCGGCGCGTAAGGCGCGCGACCTCACGCGGCGCAAGAGCGCGCTGGAGAACACGCGCCTGCCGGGCAAGCTGGCCGACTGTTCGGTCAAGGATCCCTCGCTGGCGGAGATCTTCATCGTCGAGGGCGACTCCGCCGGCGGCTCGGCCAAGCAGGGGCGCGACCGCAACACCCAGGCGGTGCTGCCGCTGCGCGGCAAGATCCTCAACGTCGAGAAGGCGCGCATCGACAAGGTCCTGCAGAACGACGCGATCCAGTCGCTCGTCACCGCGATCGGCACAGGCGTGCGCGAGGAGTTCGACCTCGAGCGCGCCCGCTACCACAAG
>DATCXD010000575.1:0-4023 GCA_036566005.1 Micromonosporaceae bacterium
TCACGCGAGCCGCTCGCCGTCACGCGGGCCGCCGCCGCCGCGCGGGCCGCTCGAATCCTCTGCGATGGACGAAGCCGGGACGGGCTGCCCCCAATCGAGTGAAACACGGTGCGGGGCGCGAAGGGTCGGAAGTCCCCATGCGGGAGACGTTTCTGCCCATTGGTGGTAAACCGCCCGTACATGCCCGGACCGACCATCTGGGCCGATTGTCGGGATCATGGCCGCTGGCGTTCCAGGTAGTCCTCGACATCGCGGGTGGTGTGCTGCGCGAGGCGATCGGCCTGACCCGACCGGGCCAACGCCGTCGGAGGAACGATCACCACCGGACAGACCGAGTGCCGAGCGCAGAATCGCGCGGTCGCCGCGGTACGCAGGCGGCCCCATCGGCGCGCACCGCAACCACCGATGATCAACAGATCGGATTCACGATCGGCCACCGACACCAGCGCGCTCCCGGCCGGACCAACGAGCACGACGATTTCGACCTCGACGTCAGGCGGAAGTTGGCCGACCGCTTCGGTGAAGGCGTAGCGAACTTGTTCGGCGGCGGCGCTCGTCAGAAGAGCGGCGTTTGCCAGGCCTTCCTCGCCATTGGCCAGGTGAAATGTGCGCACCGCAACCAGCCTGACATCTCGTCGACGTGCCTCCTCAACGGCGTAGCGCAGTGCCTGGTACGCGCCGAGGGACCGGCCGACGCCGACGACGACACGACCCATGGGCTCCATCGCGACCACCTCCCTGTCGTACCTGTCGTCGCCTCGTTGGGCTCGTTGGGCTCGTTCGGCTCGTTCGGCTCGTTCGGCTCGTTGGACGATCGACACCGGGACCGTAGTCGATCATGTGAGCAACCGGTACGGTCTATAACGCGTCCGGATCTCGTTGATCGAGGATCCCTTGCGCGGCGGCACGGCCAGCCTTACATCCATTGGAGCACCAGCGATGCGAGGATGGCCCCGCGACCTGGGCGACGATGTAACCGGGTACCCGCAGCCGCGGGAAGTTGACGTACCGCAAATGCCAGCGTCACCGCCGGATTGAGGTGGGCTCCGGAGACGCAGCCGTACGGCGTCGTGGGCAATCGGCAAGTCGGGCCGCCCGGCCGACGAATCGTGACCGAACCAGACGCTGCAGCCTCGCCTGCCATGATGCGTCCCCCATTCGGAGTGCCGCATGGATTGTCAGCCGGAATCCCGAGTGCAAATCCCTGCGAGATCCAGCTGCGACATCGAGAAGGTCTCGCCGACGAGGTCTGGATCAGGACACTTGGAAACACATTCACGTTACTCCCGGACGCGACGAGATGTCTCTAATGTGACAGTTTCGAGCGAGCCGCCACGGATCGAACATCATCGGCATTTGTCGATGCCGCCGTCCCGCGCCGATGCAACGACCGCCCGGCCGGAGGCGTACGGTCGGTGAAGTGGCCCGGACTCTGGTCCATCATTCCGGCGAGTGAACAGAGGGCAGGTCTGCAATGGAGATCAACAAGACCAAGGTCGTCGAACTGCTGAAGCTCCGAGGGCTCAACGACCGCGCCGAGTGGGTTGACCGACAGCTGCCGGCACGCATCGACGTCTACGACAACGCCAGCCTCCTCGCGACGCTCAGCATCAACCCCGATGAACTCGCGGACGACGCGCCGTCGGAACGGGACGACTCTCCTTCGAACAGATAGCGCGCGAACACGCGCCGTAGCCCACATGCATTCGACACACAGTGTGTGTCTGCCACCCATGGGCGGACGGTCAGCGGATCCGTATGTTCGGCCCATGACGATCGTCGAACCCGTCGACCGTGTGGTGCGCCTCGATCTGCATGGCCGCAACGCCGTCGTAACCGGGGCCGCTAGCGGAATCGGTCGTGCCGTCGCCGAACGCCTCGCCGCCGCCGGTGCTCACGTATTGGCGGTCGACCTCAACGCTGCGGCGGTGGAGAAGGTCGCGGCCGACATCGGTGGCGACGCCCTGGCGGTGGATCTCGCCGCCACCGAGGCGATCGATGCTTTCGACCTCGGCGGCGCGACGATCGTGGTGAACAGCGCCGGCCTCCAGCACATCGCGCCGATCCCGGAGTTCGCGGGCGAACGGTTCGCCCACATCCAGCGGGTCATGGTCGAAGCGCCGTTTCGTATCGTGCGGCGGGCGTTGCCGGCCATGTACGACCAGGGCTGGGGACGGGTCATCAACATCTCGTCCGTACACGGTCTGCGTGCCTCGCCGTTCAAGGCGGCGTACGTCGCCGCCAAGCACGGCCTGGAGGGTCTGTCCAAGGTCGTCGCACTGGAGGGTGCCGGCTATGGAGTTACGGCCAACTGCGTGGCCCCCGGGTACGTCCGGACGCCCCTGGTTGAGGACCAGATAGCGGCACAGGCGGCCGCCCACGGCATTGCCGAAGCGGATGTGCTCGAAGGCATCCTGCTCGTCCGGTCGGCAATCAAACGGCTTATCGAACCGGCCGAAGTGGCCGAACTCGTCGCATATCTGTGCTCGCCGGCCGCCGCGTTCATCACCGGCGCCTCACTGACCCTCGACGGCGGGTGGACGGCCGGTTGACAATTGCCGTCATGCCGGCGACCCGCGAGTTCCTTGACCTCCTGGCGCGGGAGGCAGCGCCGGTCGAATTCGAGGGGCCGCTGATCGCTGCCCGGACCGCCGGCCTTCCCGCCGCCGAGGTAGCCGAGCTGGAGGAGGCGAAACTCATCGCCCTGCGCGTGCGCAGCCTGCTCGCCCGCCGCCGGCGCCGCGAGGAGGAGCTGTCCGCGCTCTACGACACAGCCAACGACCTCGCCGGGCTGCGCCAGCTGGACGCCGTGTTGACCGCCATCGTTCGACGGGCGCGGACGTTGCTCGGCACCGATGTGGCCTACATGACGCTGACCGACACCGAACGCGGCGACACCGCGATGCGCGTCACCGACGGCTCGGTCTCGGCGCGATTCCAGAATCTCCGGTTGAGTATGGGCGAAGGGCTCGGCGGGCTGGTGAGCCAGACCGCGCGCCCGTACGTCACGGCGAACTATCCGGACGACAAGCGTTTCAAGCACACCGGCAGCATCGACGCCGGCGTCGGCGAGGAAGGGCTCATCGCCATCCTCGGCGTGCCGCTACGGCTGGGCTCCACCGTGATCGGCGTGCTCTACGCCGCGAACCGGACGGAACGGCCGTTCGCCCGGGAGGAAGTGGCACTACTGGTGTCGCTAGCCGCGCACGCCGCTGTCGCGATCGATACCACGCGCCTGCTCGACGAGACCCGGACGGCGTTGCAGGAGTTGTCGGCGGCCAATGCCGTCATTCGCGCGCACAGCGCATCGGTGGAACGCGCCGCCGCGGCCCACGACCGGATGAGCGCCATCGTGCTTAGGGGTGGTGGCTTCGAGGACGTGGCCGCGGCGGTGATCGAGCTCTTCGGCGGCACCTTGGTCGTCTACGACGACGACGGTCGTACGTTGTACGGCACCGACACCCACGACCCGTCACTGATCGCCGACGCGGTCGCCGCCGCCCGCCACGAGGGCCGAAGCGTTCTGCGCGATGGCGTCTGGGTGGCACCGGTCTTCGCCGGCACCGAAGTGATCGGTGCACTCGCCTTGCGGCCCACGGTGACCCTGGTCGACGCGGACCAACGCATTCTCGAACGCGCCGCCGTAGTGACCGCCCTGCTGCAATTGTTCGCGCGCAACGTGGCCGAGGCTGAAGGCCGCGTGCGTGGCGACCTCCTCGACGATCTGTTCACCTACCGCGACCACAATTCCGAGGCGCTGCGGTCGCGCGCGGTCCGCCTCGGCGTCGACTTGACACGACCTCACGTGTTGGTCGTGCTGGCCGCCGATGACGACCCGTTGCGCCAACGCACGGTCTCGTGGGCGTCCACCTATGCGTCGAGCCGGGGCGGCCTCGCGGCGGCTCGGCCATCTCGGATCGCGTTGCTGCTGCCCGGAAGCGACCCCGGCGACGCATCGCGCGCCGTGCTACGGGACCTCGCGCGGATCCGGCCCATCGGCACGACCGCCGGCGCCGCCGGTCC
>DATCXD010000260.1:0-3337 GCA_036566005.1 Micromonosporaceae bacterium
GCGGACATCGACACCGAGCCGGTGCGGGTGGCCCTGCGCGAGACGTTCTCGGCCAGCTCCAAGGGGCACGGCCGGCACGTGAAGCAGTCCGGCGGGCACGGGCAGTACGCGGTCTGCGACATCGAGGTGGAGCCGTTGCCCCGCGGGTCCGGCTTCGAGTTCGTGGACAAGGTCGTCGGCGGGGCGGTGCCGCACAACTTCATCCCGAGCGTGGAGAAGGGTGTGCGGGCCCAGATGGAGCACGGCCTGGTCGCCGGCTTCCCGGTCGTCGACCTGCGGGTGACGCTCTACGACGGCAAGGCGCACTCGGTTGACTCGTCCGACGCGGCGTTCCAGACCGCGGGTTCGCTCGCGCTCAAGGATGCCGCCGACAAGACCTCGGTGAGCCTGCTCGAACCGATCGACGAAGTCGCCATCCACGTGCCCGACCAGTTCGTCGGCAGCGTGCTATCCGACCTGTCCACCCGGCGCGGCCGCGTGCTCGGCACGGACGCCGAACCGGACGTCGCGGAACGCTCGATCGTGCGCGCGGAGGTGCCGGCCACGGAGTTGGTGCGCTATGCGGTCGAGTTGCGCTCCATGACATCCGGCACGGGTACGTTCAGCCGCAGTTTCGTCCGGCACGACCCGATGCCGGGCAACCTGGCGGAAAACGTGAAGAAAGAACACGTCGCGGCCCGGGGCTGACCGATCGGGACCGTCGTTCCGCACGCCGCTTGACCGCGAATCGCCTGGCCGGCCGGTGTCAGCTTGCCGGCCCGTGTCAGCTTGCCGGCGGTTCGTCGGCGCAGATCGCCTCGATGGCGGGCAGCGCCGCGACTAGGGCGGCCCGCTGTTGGCTGGACAGCCGATCGAGACCGGCCGCGAGCACCTGTGCCCGGGCCGTACGTGCGCCGTGCAGCACGTCGATCCCGGCCGGTGTGGCGCGCACCAGACACGCGCGGCCGTCGGCCGGATCCGGGATGCGTTCGGCGTATCCGTCGACCACCAGCCCGTCGACGATCCGGGTCATCGTCGGTGCCCGTACGCCTTCCGAGGTGGCCAGGTCGCCCACCCGGATCGGGCCATCGTTCACCACGGTCGCGAGCGCGGTGATCGAGCCGTGGCTCAGGGTCACCGGCGCGGTGCGCCGCATGAGGCGGGTCAGCCGCGCGATCGCGATGAAAAGGCGACCGGCGGCGTCGTCGGAGACGGCGTCATCGGGAAGTGCCACACCGCCATGCTTCGCCACGTCGGCCGGAGTGGGCGCGGCGGCCACCCGGCCGGCGAATGCCGTACCCGTGCTCACCGCGCCCGACCGGCCCATCAGCGTGCCTTGTCGGCGGCGATCGTCTCGGCCGCGACCACATCGGTGGCCTCGACGGCGACGGCGTCGATCGGGGCAGCGCCGTCGACCGAAGCCGCGGTGCCGGTCGCGGTCGGAGCGGTGGTGGCGCCCGTGGTGTTGCCCGTGTGCGCGACAGCATCCGGCCTCGTCTGGATCAGCGAGGCGACCGCTCCGATCAGCATCATGATCGCGGCGGCGACGAAGACCACGATCAGCCCGTGGTGGAACGGGCCCGAGATCAGGTGCGGGAAGAACTGCTTGCCGGTGAGGTTGTCGGCGTTCGCCTTCGGCAGCTGGTTCAGCACGCCGGACGGTCCGAGCAGCTCGGCCAGCGGGTTGAAGCCGAGGAACGCGGCGAACAGGCTGCCGACCGGCGGCAGGCTGCTGACCTGCTGCGCGATGGTGCCGGGCACTCCCTGGGCGACCAGACCCGTGGTGAGCGTGCGGGGCAACGTCGATGCCAGACCGACGATCATCAGCGAGAAGAACACGCCGACGGACAGGGCCGAGCCGGAGTTGAAGAACGTGCCCCGCATGCCGGCCGCGACACCCCGCTGGTCCGCCGGTACGGAACCCATCACGGCCGACGTGTTCGGCGAACTGAACAGGCCCGATCCGATGCCGTTGATCGTGATCAGCAGCGCGAACGACCAGTAGGGGAAGTCGACCGGCAGCAGCAGAAGTCCGACGAACGTGGCGGCGACGATGACCAGACCGCCGACCGAGAACCAGCGGTGCCCCCACCGGTCGGACAGGTAACCGGACAGCGGGCCGGCGACGAGGAAGCCGGCGGTCAGCGGCAGCAGGTAGATGCCGGCCCACAGCGGTGTGTCCGCGTAGCTGTAACCGTGCAGCGGCAGCCAGATGCCCTGCAACCAGATGATCAGCATGAACTGCAGGCCACCACGTCCGATCGACGCGAGCAGGCCGGCCAGGTTCGCGCCGGCGAAGGTCGCGTTCTTGAACAGGCCGATGCGGAACATCGGGTCGTCGACCTTCGTCTCCACGACGCAGAACACGATCAGCAACACGACTCCGGCGATGAGACCCGCGAGTACCCACGGGTTGGCCCAGCCGGTGGAGTGGTTGCCGTACGGCTGGATCCCGTACGTGATGCCGGCCAGGAGCACCGACAGGCCGACGGCGAACGTGACGTTGCCCCACCAGTCGATCCGTCCGGCGCGCCGTGTCCCGAGCTCATGCAGCGAGCGGTACGACCAGATCGTGCCGACTAGACCGATCGGAACGCTCACCCAGAACACCGAGCGCCAGTCCCACTCGGCCAGCACGCCACCGAGGACGAGACCGATGAACGAGCCCGCGATCGCGGCCACCTGGTTGATGCCCAGGGCCATGCCGCGCTGCCGGGCCGGGAAAGCGTCGGTCAGGATCGCCGTCGAGTTGGCGAAGATCATCGCACCGCCGACGGCCTGGACGACTCGCCACAGAATCAGCCAGAGGGCGCCGCCACCCTGCGTAAGCGGGTCGACCGACGTCGCGATCGCGGACAGCGTGAAGACGACGAAGCCGAGGTTGTACATCTTGACCCGGCCGTACATGTCGCCGAGCCGACCGAGCGAGACGACCAGCACCGCGGACACGAGCAGGAAGCCCATGATCATCCACAACAGGTAGCTGACATTGCCGGGCGCCAACGGGTTCAGGTGGATGCCGTTGAAGATCGCCGGAAGCGAGATGAGCACGATTGAGGCGTTGACGGTTGCGAGCAGCATGCCCATCGTGGTGTTGGTGAGCACGATCCACTTGTAGCGGGGGTGGTCACGGTCGAACCGGACGGCCCGGCCCTCACTGCGGTTCACCCCCTCGGCGGCGGCTTCGGCGATGGGCTCGGACGGGTCGACCGCTGTCACGAGGCGTGACCTTTCGCTGGTGTTGTGGACGCTGGCAAACACGCCTCGAGGGGCGCGGCCGCAAAGTAGTTGCTTAGCGCTAACTAAGTATCAACCGGCCACGTTACACCGCCCATCGGCTGGGCGAGATGTGATTACC
>DATCXD010000618.1:0-2431 GCA_036566005.1 Micromonosporaceae bacterium
AGGTCGCGTCGGGGGCGCTTCAGACACGCGTCCCCGTACGAGGTGGCGATGAGGTGGGCCAGGTCGGTGCCGCGTTCAACCGGATGACTCATGACCTGCGGTCGTACGCCGAAGCGCTCACCGCCAGCCGGGACCAGTTGCGCGGCAACCTGGACATGCTCGGCGCCACGCTGTCGAGCACCCACGACCGGGGCGGCATCCTGCGCGTGATCCTCGCGTCCGCGATCACCGCGACCGGCGCATCGCGTGGAGTGGTATTCATGCCGAGCGCGGCCGACGTGGCTCTGACCGTGCAGTGCGCCGAGGGATTCGACGACGGCGCGACGGCCGGGTCGACGTCGCCGTCGGTGACGCCGGGAGCGGGCCTGCTCGGCGGCGTTGCGGCGACTGGCGTCGCGCGGCGCGGTCGGGTCGCCGATCCCGCCACGGAACTCGACTCCGACGAGCCGCGATGTGCCACGTATCTCGCCGTACCGCTGCCGGGTCCGTCGGTCGACGCGGCCGCGACGCACCCGCCGGGCGGGACCGACGCGGTGGCCGGTGGCATCGGTGTGCTCGCGCTCTACGACCGGATCGGCGGCGGAGACTTCGACGAGACCGACCTGCGCACCGTGTCCACGTTCGCCCGACACGCGGCGGTGGCGGTCGAGAACGTACGCCGCCACGACGAGGCGCAGCGCCTGTCGCACACCGACTCGCTCACCGGCCTCTACAACTACCGGCATCTACAGGACACGATCGGCCGCGAGATCAATCGATCGGCCCGCTTCGGTCACTCGATGTGCGTGCTCGTGCTCGACCTGGACCGGTTCAAGGACGTCAACGACACGTATGGTCACGCTGCCGGCGATGCCGTCCTGGCCGAGTTCGCTCGCCGGATCAGTGGCGTGATCCGCGGCGGCGACCAGGCGTTTCGCATCGGTGGCGAGGAATTCGTGTTGCTCGCGCCGGAGACCGTTGCCGCCGGTGGTGAGGTGCTGGCCAAGCGACTCGGCAGCGCGGTCCGGGACCGCCCGATGACCGTCCCGGACGCGTTTCGCGCTACCGCCGACGTGATGACGGTGGAAATGCCGCTGGTGACCCGCGTCGGCATCGATGCCGCATCCAGCGCACGGGTCGCCGACGGCCGAGCGTCGGCTCCCGTCCCGACCCGTCATGTCGCCCACATCCCGATCACCGTGTCGATCGGCCTCGCGGTGTTCCCCGATCACGGAAACCTTGCCTCGGACGTGCTGGAGGCGGCCGACGCCGCGCTCTACGCCGCGAAGAACGCGGGGCGCGATACGTACCGGATCGCGGTCGCCCCGGCCGGGTCGGCACCCGACTTGGCGGCAGTGTCAGGTCCGGTGGTCCCGGCGTCGGATCCAGCGGCGCCGACGCAGCGGGTCGGTCACTATCCGCCCAACGGCGTGGAGCGCACCGATGCCACGGTCGTTGACGCTGACGGCGCTACGCGTACCGGCGGCGCGTCAACCGCCGGACCGCCGCCGCGAGCGCCGATCGGCCGATAGTCTTCTTTTCATGTCCACGAATATTCCGACACCCGACCCGATGTCGTCCGACGGGAGCGGCGCCCGCGCGCGCAAGGCGGTGATCCCGACCGGAGGCCTCGCCACCAGGTTCCTTCCGGCGACGAAGGCCGTGCCGAAGGAATTGCTGCCTGTCGTGGATCGGCCGGTGTTGCAGTACATAGTCGAGGAAGCGGCTCGCGCCTCGCTGCACGACGTGCTGCTGGTCACCGGCCGCGGGAAGACGTCGATGGTGGATCACTTCGACCGTCGCTTCGACCTTGAGGCGCGCCTGGAGGCCAAGGGCGACCTCGCGATGCTCGACGAGATCCGGCGACTGTCGGACCTGGCCGAGATCTTCACCCGGCGCCAGGGTGAACCGCTCGGGCTCGGGCATGCCGTGGCCCACGCGGAGGGTCACATGGGTGGCGAGTCGTTCGCGGTGCTGCTCGGCGACGAGTTCACCGACGTCGATGCGCCGCTGTTGCCGGACATGCTGGACCTGCAGGCCCACACGGGTGGCATCGTGCTGGCTCTGGTCGAGGTCGAACACGATGAGGTCAGCCGCTACGGCATCGCGTCGGTCGAGCCGACGAAGAAGACCGACGTCGTGCGAGTGACCGGTCTGGTGGAGAAGCCGCCGCCGGACGAGGCGCCGAGCAACCTCGCCGTTGTCGGGCGTTACGTCCTGCCCAATGGCATCTTCGACGCGATCCGGCGGACCAAGCCGGGATCGGGTGGCGAGATCCAGCTGACCGACGCCATGGCGATGCTGCTGGCCGAGGGCACACCGGTCCACGGGATCGTTTATCGCGGGACCCGTTACGACACGGGCGTCCCACTCGGTTATCTGCAAGCCGTCGTGCAACTGGCGTGCGGTCGCGACGACATCGGTCCCGCGTTTAGCGTTTGGCTCGCGGAGT
>DATCXD010000624.1:0-9170 GCA_036566005.1 Micromonosporaceae bacterium
CAGCTTCGACAACGTGAGGCTCGGGCCGTCCAGCTGGGCCAGCGTGAAGTCCGGCGCGAGTCGTCCAACCAGCGGTGAGGCCGCAACCGACGGATCCTTGCCCAAACCGGTCGCGAGCAGCCCAACAACGGCCAAGACCGCCGCGACCACCGCACTCAGCAACATGGTCCGTCGACGCGTGAGCCCTCGCATCACAGCGCACCAGTTTCGACGACTGCTCGCTTGCGCGGTGTGGTAATCGCCGGGCCGTTGGCATCGGCGTCGTCAGCGCGTGGCTTGCGCCGGACCGGCCACGCGGCGGTGGCACCGCCGATCGCCATCACCAGTCCGCCGAGCCACAACCAGTTCACGCCGGGATTGCGGTAGAGGCGAAATGTGGCCGAGTCGCCGTTGTCCTGCAGGGAGATCACCGATGCGTAGAGGTCCCAGACGAATCCCCGCTGGATCGACGGCGATCCGATCGGCTCGGACGCGGCCGGATAGAGATTCATCCGCGCGTTGAGCGTGCCGGCGCGATCACCACCGGAGGTGGTGACGGACAAGGGCGCGGTCAGCACGATGCGCTGTGCCTGTTGATCTGTCTTTAGACCCTGGTAACGCAGGACGTTTCCCGCGAAGACGGTGCTTTGACCGGTCTTCAGAGTGACCTCGGACTGTTGGCCGAGGTTCGACGACGCGGTGATGCCCGCCGCAACAAGAGCGAGACCGACGTGCACGATCAAGCCCGCGTAGCGTCGCCGGCCCCGGAGCAGGGCGCGTAGCGCGCCACCTCGGCCGCCGCGCCGGCCAACGGCCATCCCGTTGACGATCTCCTGGCCGTTCGCGACGAACACCAGGGTGGCCAGGCCGAAGCCGGCGACCGCCATCACCTGATGCACACCCGCTGCCGCCGTGACGACGATGACCAGCGCCGCGGCGGCGGTCGGCACCCGCAGCCGGCGCAGCGCCCGGGATCGGTTGGTTGCGCGCCAGGGCAGCAGCGGCGCTGTGCCCGCGAGCAGCAGCACCAGCAGGAACACCGGCGCGATGGCACCACGGAAGTAAGGGCCGCCCACCGTCACCTGCTCGCCGGAGACGGCCTCGACGACAAGCGGAAACGCCGTACCGAGCAAGATGATCGCGGCGGCGGTCAGAAGCAGCATGTTGTTGCCGACGAACGCTGCCTCCCGCGAGATGGCCGACTCCAGTCGCGCCGGCGTCCGCAGTGTCGGAAGGCGCCAGACCAACAGACCGAAGCCGCCGAGCAGCACCAGCGCCAGGAAGATCAGATATGCCGGTCCGACCGACGTTTGGGCGAACGCGTGGATGGACGACAACACGTTGCCGCGGGTGAGGAACGTACCGAACGTCATCAGTGCGAACGCGCCGATCACGAGCGCGATGTTCCACAATCGCGCCATCCCTCGTCGCTCCTGCAGCATGACCGAATGGAGGAAGGCCGTGGAGAGCAACCAGGGCAGCAAGGCTACGTTTTCCACCGGGTCCCAGGCCCAGTAGCCGCCCCAACCGAGCACCGAATATGACCAGAGTGCTCCCAGCAACAGGCCAATCGTCAGGAAGCACCACACCACGAGCGTCCATCGACGGATGAGCGAGACCCACCGGTCGGAGCCCTGTCCGGACAGCAGTGCCGCGATCCCAAACGCGAACGGCACCGTGAAGCCGATGAACCCGAGGTAGAGAAACGGTGGATGTACGGCCATCAACGGATGGTTCTGCAACAAGGGCGCCGGTCCGCGACCGTCGGCCGGTGGGCTCGCCAACGTGGCAAACGGCCGAGCCGGACCGTTGACCAGGACCAGATAGAACACCTGGACCGCGAACAGCACACTCAGCGCGTACGGGAACGTTGAGGGCCGATCGCGCCGGAACCGCAATGCGACCGCGGCCAGATAACCGGCGAGGATGAGATTCCAGAGCAGCAGCGAACCGTCGTCGGCGGCCCACAGCGAGAGGGCCTTGAAAAAGTTCGGGGTCTCAAGCGACGAGTTGTCGGCCACGTACCGAAGCGCGAAGTCGTTGCTGAGCAAGGCGACCAGCATCGCGACGTTGACCACCACAATGGTCGCGAAAAGACCGAAGGCCGTCCGTCGCGCACTTTCGACGAGCCCCGCACGACCCGTCTTCGCGCCGACCGCCGCAGCGACCATGCCGTAGCCGGACAGGACGAGTCCGAGAAGCAGCGCGTATGCACCCAATTGGCCCACGTCAGGTCCCGGAGTTCACGTCGGCGCGGGTCGGCGGAGGATTTCCCGGTTTGGGTGGCTGATAGTCCCCGTTGTGCTGGACGAGCAGGGTGTCGGAGTGGAAGCGTCCATCGGCGCCCAAGCTGCCCTCGAGCACCACGCCCTGCCCGGGCTTGAACAGCTCAGGCACCGAACCGATATCCGAGACTCCCATGGAATCGGTGCCGTCGGTCACCGTGAAAGTCAGCACCGAGGATGTACGAGCAACGCTTCCTGGCACTACATAACCCCCGAGTCGCACCCGCTCGCCCACGTGCGCTTTGTGATGCGACACGATGTCGGTCGGGGTGAGGTAGTAAACGAAATTGCCGGTCAGACCACGGATCGCGATCCACGTCAGCGCCACGACCACGATCGCGAGGCACGCCACCAACCGAAGCCGTGCGCCGCGCCAGAATCGGACGCGCCGGGCACCGGTCGGCGCGTCCGCTAGTTGGAGAAGGTCCTGGCTCACGACACCCGCCGTCCGACGCGGGATCGTCCGCTGACGGTGGCCACATACCGCCGGGCGTTCCGGGTACGGATGAAAAGGCGCCACCGGTAGACGGCGAGCGTCGCCAGGGTCACCGCATATCCGGCGGCTACGTATCCGACGTCATGCATGGCGGGGGCTCGTCACTGTGGCGGACGACTCGGCCGGTTGCGGACGGCGCGCCCGCGGCGTTGAGAGCGACTCGACCGGTACGGCACTGCGGTCCTCCAACCGTCCTACGCGCATGCGTACGGCCATCAGATAGCCGTACGCCAGCGAGAACGCCAGGAACGCCAGCAGCAGTGTCGCGAGCATGCTGCCCGCGATCGTCGGCGATCCCGGCCGCAGCACGGTCGCCTGCTGATGCAGCGAGCGCCACCAGACGACCGACATGTGCACGATCGGTACGTCGATGAAGCCGACCACCCCGACGACCGCCGACCACCGGGCGCGACGCGCCGGGCTGTCGGCGACCTTGCGCAGGGACAGGTAGCCGACGTAGATCAGCAGCAGGACGGCCGTCGTGGTGAGCCGTGGATCCCAGGTCCACCACGTGCCCCACACCGGGCGCCCCCACAACGAGCCGAGCACGATCGTCAGTGCGCAGAACTGCACGCCGATCTCGGCCGACGCGGAGGCGACCCGGTCCCACTGGATGCGTCCGGTCTTGAGGTACGCGGCGCTGGCGGCGAACACCACCCCGAAGGACAGGAACGCCACCCACGCCGCCGGCACATGTACGTACATCAGGCGCTGCACATCGCCCTGGGCCGCGTCCGGTGGGACGACGAACAGGCCGATGACCACTGTCGCAATCAGTCCGGCAAGGGTCGCCACGCCCATCCAGCGCTGCGCACGATGGCCGCCGATCACGGTGAGCGCCCGGTACAGGTGCCTCATGGAACTACTCCGATCTTGGTGGACCGCTACAGCGAAAGGAGGTATTGCACGAGGTCGTTTTTCTGAGCGGCGGTCAGCCCCAGATGGAATGTGGTGTTGTAGTGCTCGACCACCGACTGCAGGTCCGGGAACCGACCGTCGTGATAGAACCCGCCCTTCTGGTGTGTCCACAGTCCGGCCAACGGGCTGGTGCGATACATCAGCGACGGCGACCGGTCGGCTTCGAAGTTGTCGATGCCGATCTCGCTTCCCGAATGCAGGTTCTGGCCTGGTTCGGTAAAGATCGGAGGCACGTGGCAGGTCGAGCATTCCGCTTGGCCGCTGAACAGTGCCTTGCCTCGGGCCGCGGCCGCCTGGTCGAAGGAACCCTTCGGCGGCGTTGGCGCCTTCAGCGACAGCTGGTAGGCCTGCAGCCCGCCCAGCTTCGACGTGACGAGGTCCACCTTGGGCACGATGTGCCCGAACCCGTTCTCCGCGGCGATCGGGAACTGCTGTGCGTTGTCGAGCCGCGCGTCGATGAACGTGCCCTGACCATGCATCTCCAGCACGGCGACGAACGCGTTCCAGTAAGGGATCGATCCCCACCCGGTCCACGTGTGCAGGTTGACGCCGGCTAGACCGAATGCCGGCGGAAGGAGCGTCGCCGCGGACCGCCCGTCGGGCTGGAACGCCTTGCCGTCCAGGAAGAGTTCGGCGTCGAACTTGCCCGGACCCCACGCGTCGAGAACCTTATGTACGGTCGGCACGTCGGTGTGCAACAGCGATGCGATGGGCTGCAGGTTCGGTGAGAGTCCGATGATGGCCCCGACGTTCAGGTCGCGGTTGGCCCAACCATCCAGGCGCTTGCCGATCCCCGGAGCCAGGGAGTTGTCGACCGTGGAGTGGCACAGTGCACATTCGATGCCGACGGAGTTCAGATTGCCGTTGCGGTCGAAGATGCCCTTGACCCCGACGACGGCATTCAGTTTGAGCAGCGTCAGGGTGACGGCCGGGTCGTCCAGGTTGACCTGCCCGGCGAGGATGGCGTCTTTCACCGAATCCGGAAGCGCGGTCGAGTCGACCTTGAGCCCGACCGATAGCGCCGTCTTCGGGCTGACGCCCGGGCCCACACCGCCGTTCGCCTCGCCCGCGATCGCCTGGTTGAGGTGCAGCGTGTCACCCCAGAAGGCCTGATCGCCGAACGTGTCGAAGCGGAAGGTCTGCTTACCCTCGCTGATGAGCTTGGCGCCGGCGTTGCTGCCGTCGTCCGTGCCAGCCGAGGCGACGTGCGATGCGGTGCCGTGCTGGGCTCGGGCGCCAGATGGGCTCGCCGCCGCGACAAGCGTCGTTGCCACGAGTGCACCGGTGACGCCCATGGCGAGGGCGATCACCCACTTGCCGCGCCGCAGCCACGGGACTACCGAACGTCGAACCTTCCTCCGGCGTCCGCCGCTGTCCGAGCCGGAGTCGGCCGAACGTGTCATGCCACTCACCTTTTTCTAAAGCTAATAGAAATGGTTGATAGAAGGATCGTTGCCGGGACGGGAGATGTCAATGCCGGGCGCGCCGTGTCGCCCCTAGTCTTCGAGAAGATGACCGAACACGATGTAGCCGGCGGCAAGGAAGGCCGCGTCGAATGCCGCGAGCAGGCTCAGCCACCCCGTGATGCCGGCCGTATTGCCCTGCGTGAGATCGGCGGTCGCCCGTGTCGCGGCGATGATGACCGGGCTAACCAGCGGAAGGACGAGCACCGGCAGCGCGGCCTGTCGGGTGCGACCACGCACGGCGAGCAAGCCGAGGAGGCTGCCGAGCGCACTCAGGCCGGCGATCCCGAGCAGGACGGTGAGCACGAGCAATGCCGGTGCCGGGCCGACGGGAAGACCGAAGAGCACGATCACAATGCCCGCCGTCACGACGAACAACACCGTCAACTGCACGAACGCGGCGGCCGCTTTGCCGAGGTAGACGGCGCCCTTTTCCACCGGCGAGAGCAGCAGACCCTCCAGCGCGCCGTTCGCCGCCTCGATCTGATAGGACCGGTGGCACAACTCCACGGACGCGAACAGCGCAGCCAACCAGAGAAGGCCGGGCGCCGTCTCGGCGAGCAGCAACCGATCGGGTCCGAGGGCGAAGCCGAAGGCGAGCAGCATCGTGGCCGCGAACGGGAGCACCGTGCTCACCGCCGATCGGCTGCGCAACTCCATCCGCAGATCCTTGCTGGCAATCGCCTGTGCGACCCGGAGGCTCATGACGCGACAGCGGTCGGGTCGGCTACGAGGCGACCGCCATCCATGTGCACCTCGCGGTCGACGAGGTGCGCCGGCGGGGCCTCGTGACTTGCGACCACGACGGTCCGGCCGCCAGCATGTGCCGCGACCAGCAGGTCGTCGACGATGACGCGAGCGTCGACGTCGAGTGCGGCGTACGGCTCGTCAAGCAATATCAACGCCGGGTCTCGCATAAGGCACCGTGCGAGGGTCAGTCGCTGACGCATGCCTTGGGAGAAGCTGCCGGCTCGGACGGCGGCCACCTCGTCGAGCCCGACGCGGCCGAGCGCGGGCTCGACCGCACGCGTGTCCAGGCCGTAGAGGCCGCACGTGAAGCGCAGGTTCTCGGCCGCGGTCAGGTCGTCGTACATGCGCGTCTCATGGCTCAACAGATCGGTTCGCGCGCGGATGGCATTGCGCTCGGTGTGTAAGTCGAATCCGAGCACCGTGCCGCCGCCGTAGGTCGGCGAGATCGCTGTGGCGATCAGACGCAGCAAGGTGGTCTTTCCCGAGCCGTTCCACCCGCGCAGCCACACGGTCTCACCGATGGCGATCTCGAGGCTGACCTGGCTGACCGCGGCCAAGCCGTCGAACAACCTCGACATCCTCGACAGGCGCACCGCGGCGGCCTGGGTCGTCGTCGCCCGGGAAGGACCGGGTGCGAGGTGTCCGATCACAACGGCCGCCTGTCTATTGCTAATACCGATGAACAATAGAGACCGTATGTCTCGACCTCCCGCAGGTCAACCCTGCCGCGCCGAGCCGGACAGTCGTGCCACTCAGCCGAGGCGCACCAACCACGACAAGCCGAGTGCGGTCGCCCAGTGTTGCGCCTCGAGGGTGAACCAGCTCAATTGGTTCATTGCCAGCAGCCCGCCATAGCCCGCAAGCACCACGGCCGAGAACCGGGTCAGCAGTCTCGAGTGACGACGCACGAATCGCAGTGCGATCAGCGATCGGTGAAAGACGAGCGCCACCAGCAGGAACGGCAACGCCAGGCCGGCCGCGTACATGCCCAGGAGCATGGCACCCTGGCCAAGCTGACTCTGGTCAGCCGCGACGGCCAGAACGGAGCCGAGTACGGGACCGATGCACGGTGTCCATCCAAAGGCAAAGGCCGCTCCCGCGACCGGCGCCGCCCAGATGCCGTATCGGCTCACCTGCGGATGGAACCTGAGTTCACGCCATGGCGCCCACCGCAGTGGCATCGTCGTCAAAAGGAGTGTCAGTGCCATGACGACGACCGCGAGTCCGGACACCCGGGTGACGGGGATGTGGTTGGCCAACAACAGGGAACCGATCGCGGTGGCCGAGAGGCCCAGCGCGATGAAGACGACCGAGAACCCGGCGACGAAGAGGCTCCCGCCGCGAAGGACGGCGGCTGAGCCAGCGCTACGACGCGGCTCCGGCCGGATCCTCGACTCAGCCACTGCCAGCGGATCGGTGCCGGTTCGTGGCTCGGCCGAGGCGGACGAATCGGGGCCGGTGGTTGCCTCCGACAGGCCGAGCCCTGTGGTGATCGAGAGGTACGCCGGCACGACCGGCAACACGCACGGTGACAGCAGGGAGATCACTCCGCCGCCGAACGCAACCGCGAGTGCCGTTGTCGACATGATCCACCGCCCATTGTATAGCGCATGAGTATCGTCTATACAAATCGCGCACGGCAAGTGGGTAGGGGGAAAATCGCTGGTCAAGATGGGGCAATCGGCAGGCCGCGATCGACCCCGGCACGGAGCACCCCTCAGCGCACGACGTGACCGGCCCCGCGCAACGCCCCCTTGACGTCGCCGACGGACACCTCGCCGAAGTGGAAGATGCTCGCGGCCAGGACCGCGTCCGCGCCGGCCTCGACCGCCGGCGGGAAGTCAGCGGCGGCGCCGGCTCCGCCCGACGCGATGACCGGTACGGACACGACGTCGCGCACCTGTCGGAGCAGCTCGATGTCGAAGCCACGGCGCGTTCCGTCGGCATCCATCGCGTTCAGCAGGATCTCGCCGGCTCCGAGTTGCACGCCACGCCGTGCCCACTCGATCGCGTCCAGACCGGCGGATCGCCGCCCACCGTGCGTGGTGACCTCGAACCCGCCGCCCGCTGCCCGCCGCGCGTCGACGGACAACACGAGCACCTGACTGCCGAAGCGCCGCGCGATGGCCGCGATGAGATCCGGCCGGGCGACGGCGCTGGTGTTCACCGCGATCTTGTCCGCACCCGCTCGCAACAGGACATCCACGTCGTCCGGCGCTCGCACGCCACCGCCGACGGTCAACGGCACGAAAACGGACTCGGCGGTCCGGCGGATCACGTCGAGCATCAGCGCGCGGTCTTCGGCCGACGCGGTCACGTCGAGGAAGGTGATCTCGTCGGCGCCGTCGGCCTCGTAGCGGGCGGCCAGCTCCACCGGGTCGCCGGCGTCGCGGAGGTTGGCGAAGTTGACGCCCTTGACGACCCGGCCGGCCGCCACGTCGAGACACGGGATCACACGTACGGCAACGGCCACGCCACCAAGCCTAACGAGGTGGGACGTGGCCGGGACCGGGCGGGATGCCCCGGGGCCCGGCCACTTTCCGCTAGCGCGACCAGGTGGCGATGAGCGTTGCCCGGCCGATCGTGTGGCCGACGATGTTGAAGCCGGCATAGCCCGGCGTGACTGAGTCGGGAATGCCGAGGTTGTCGGTGTCGAGCGCGTGTACGGCGAAGATGTAGCGGTGCTCGCCGTGCCCGGGCGGCGGCGCCGATCCGTCGTACTGTTTCTGGCCCATGTCGTTCTGCAGCCGGATCGCGCCGGCCGGCAGGTCGAACGAGGATGCGCCGGCGCCACGGGCCAGCGACGTCGTATCCGGGCCGAGTCCGATGATGAGCCAGTGCCAGAAGCCGGAGGTCGTCGGCGCATCAGGGTCGTAGCACGTCACCGCATAGCCCCGCGTCTCGGCCGGCGCGCCCGACCAGGACAGCGACGGGCTTACGTTGTCACCACCGGCACTGTCGTGCACATGCGTGTCGGCAATGCGCTGTCCATTGGTCATGTCGTCACTGGTCAGCGAAAACGACGGCACCTCAGGCAGCGTGTCGTACGGATTCGGCACAGGGATCGGCATTGAAACCTCCCGAGAAAGATCGTTGTCGGGGCAAAGATTAGCTCGCGGCGACCCCGTCCGCGCGGCAACTCCACCCTTGCCGCGTCTTGCCCTTGCCTCCGACCCGCCCTTGCCTCCGACCCGCAACTTCCCGGAAGTCGCCGCTTCGGACGGGCCGGGACCGGGCAACTTCCCGGAAGTCGCCGCTTTGGACGGGCCGGGACCGGGC
>DATCXD010000628.1:0-4341 GCA_036566005.1 Micromonosporaceae bacterium
AGGCTGACCGGCTTCGACTCGCCGCCGATGCACACCATGTACCTCGACAAGCCGATGCGCGGCGCCGCGCTCATGCAGGCGATCGCGCGAGTCAACCGGCGCTGGGGCGAGAAGCCCAGCGGCCTCGTCGTCGACTATCTCGGCATCGCCGACAACCTCACGAAGGCGCTGGCCGAATACACCGACACCGACGTCGCCGAGCGGCCGATCGGTCGCGACATCAGCGCCGCCGTCGATATCGTCGTCGAGTTGCACGGAGTCATCTGCTCGCAACTGCACGGCATCAACTGGCGGGCGCGTCGCGATTCGGGGCGACCGCGGACGTTCCACCACGCTGCGCTCGACGTCGTCGACTACCTTCGCGCTCCTTCACCTGACCTCGAGGAGGGTCGGCCGACGCTCGCCGACCGCTATGCCGACACGGCGCGCAAGCTCGCCCGCGCGTTCAGCACCTGCCCGCGCGAGGACCGGCTGCGCGCGCTGCGGCCGGATCTGGAGTTCTTCGAGTCCGTACGGCTGTATCTGGCCAAGCTCCGCGCGGAAGAGCGCGCCGAACGCGGTCTGGCCACCGCCGCCGACGTGGAGCTCGCGATCCGGCAGCTCACGGCGAGCGTGATCGCCGTCGACGAGGTCGTCGACATCTACGAGGCGGCCGGCATCCAGCGCCCCGACCTGTCGCACCTGGACGACGAATTCATCCGCCGGCTGCGCGAGAGCCAGCGGCCGAACCTCGCCATCGAGGCGTTGCGCCGGGCCATCGATCGCGAGGTCCGCGCCGCCCATCCGCATAACGTCGTCGCCCAGGAGGGCTTCACCGACCGGCTGCTCAAGACCATGCAGCGGTACACCTCCGGCGGGCTCACCGCCGCCGAGATCATCGCCGAGCTGGTCGCGCTTGCGATGGAGTTCTCGGCCGATCGCGGCAGGGCCGCCGAAATGGGGTCTGACCGAAGACGAGTACGCCTTCTACACCGCCGTCGCGCATAACCAGTCCGCGAAGGAGCTGTTGGGCGACGCCGTCCTCGGGCAGATCGCAAAGGATCTCGTCGCCCAACTGCAAGACCTGCCGGTCGACTGGTGGATCCGCAAACAGGCCCAAGCGTTGGTACGGACCAAGGTCAAGCGCTTGCTGGCCCGCTACGGCTACCCGCCGGATGCCAGCCTTGAGGCCGTCGACTTGGTGATCCGCCAGACCCGTACCTACGTCGAGGACGCGGCCTAGCGACCCCGCGGAAACGGATCTTGCCTCCCACCGGCGGCAAAATCTGCGGCACCAGCGATTTGCATCTTGACCCGCACCTAGGGCAGCGCCAACCTTGTCACCATGAGGCAGCACAGGGCGCGGCTAACTGCCGGCGGCTTGACTGCCGACCTTCGCGCGCCGCGAAACCCCGGCGGAAACCCACAGGCACTCCGACCCTTTCCGACCGATCCGACAGATATTCGACGCAAACTCGACGGCGATCTGCGACAGCTGGTCAAGGCGATGCATGAGGGCCGGGAGAGTACTGCTTGGGAGTTGGTGCGCGAGGCACGCGCACTCGCAGCGAGGTTGCCTCGCGACACCTGCCGAAGCGCAACCGACAAAATCCGCGCGGCCGAACTGCTGCTTCGGTCGCCCGAATGGCGACGACAAGCTGCGGCGATACGCCATCGGCGCTAACTCGTGTTCGGTCAAGTCCCCTACCCGACGTTCTTCGGCAAGGCTGCCGCATTGCTTTTGTCCGTGTGTCGAAACCGTGCGTTGCTCGATGGCACCAAACGACAGGCATGGGCGGCCGCGGTGACGTTTCTGGCCCTCAACGGCGTTCCAGTGCCGGATGTGGATATCGACTCCGCCGAAGCATTCATGCTGTCCGTCGCAAACGGCACGCTGACTGAAGTGCAACAGATCGAGATCGGTCTACAAGGCCTCTACGGCCGCTGAGCGGCGAACGCGACCATCTCCCGCAACCACTCCGAGAGGCACTCGATCTCGGCGGTGGACACCTTCCCGAGAGGCTGCGGGCGGGGAAACCGCTCGACCGACACCGCAGTGATGTCCTCGGTGCGCGCCCAACTGGGGCGAGCTAAACCAGACTCGGCGGAACGGATCTCCACATGGTGCAGCAAGCCGCGGTTGCGGGTGGTCAATGGCACGACGATGGCCATCCCGATGGGGAACCGGCAATGTGTCGCGGACCCTACGACTACGGCGGGCCGCACGCCGCCTTCTTCATGCCCGACGGGGTTCCCGAAGTCCACCAGCCATACCTGCCACGGATCGATCCGAGGCACGCTCACCGGTTGAACTCCGGATACTCGTCTCGGGCGGATGGAAGGCCGTCGGCTGCCGCGTTGTCGGTGAGCTGGCCCTCGGCCCGATAGGCACCCCACTCAACCGGGTCAGACTCGAGTTCCGCGTACCGCGCCATGATGCTGTTGATCTGGTGCTCTCTGACCAGCCTGCGCAGGGCCTCAGCAAGAGGCACCCCCGAGAAGTCGTTCTTGGCAATCTGAGCCAGTTCGTCACGCAGCCCAGTCTCAAGCTGCATCGTGGTTGTCCCCATAGCGAAAACTATAACGCATGCTATGGGTACACCACACTGCCCGCCTCAGCAAGCCCGGTGACTGTCGCGGCTGGATATCTAGGGGACGGTGACAACGAACCGGCCGGTGACGTGACCGGCCTGGCTGGCCGCCTGCGCCTCGCCGGCATCGGCCAGAGGGAACGTTTTCTCCACCGGGATGTGGAAGTCGCCCGAACTGAACAGTCGCGCGGCTTGCGCGTACGCGCCGGCCGGATCGGTTGACTTGGATGACACCTTCGCGCCCTGTTGCGGCGCCGTGAAGTCGGCGATCGACAGCACCTTCGAGGGCTCACCAGTCAGCTCGATCAGCTCGCCGATGACGCCCGACCCGGTGATGTCCAGAGCCGCGTCGACACCGTCCGGCGCGATCGCGCGTACGCGGTCGACGAGGCCGTCGCCGTAGGTCGTGGCGACAGCGCCCAGCGAGCGCACATAGTCCTGATTCGCCGTGCCGGCGGTCCCAATCACCGAGATGCCGCGCTGGCGAGCAATCTGGACGACAGCGGAGCCGACCCCGCCGGCCGCGCCGCTGACGAGCAGCGTCTCACCGGGCCGTACACCAACCTCGTTGATGATCCGGATCGCTGTCTCTACCGGCACCGGGTAACCGGCGGCCTCGACGAACGACAACCCGGCCGGCTTTTCCGCCCAATGCGACAGCACCGCATACTGCGCGTACGTCGCCGAGCCCTGCCCGAACACCTCGTCGCCGATCGCGACACCGTCGACACCGTCACCGACCTCGTCGACCACACCGGCCGCGTCCAAACCGACCCCCACCGGCGCCGGAACCGGGCGCACATCGCTCATGAATCCCGCCCGAAGCTTCCAGTCGTACGCGTTCACGCCGGCCGCTCGAACGGCAATCCGGACCTGTCCGGGCCCGGCGTGCGGCTCATCGACGTCAACGAGGCGTAACACCTCAGGTCCCCCGTACTCGGAAAACCGCACCGCCTTCATAGCGTTCCCCCATCAACGACGCGCCAGCCGACCGTGTTCGAGTGTTTCACAGAGCCGAGCGGTAGGAGCGAAACCGCTCGTAGGCTCGGCTGCTGACCAAGACTCGGGCGACGGCGAAATCGTGCGGGTCGCGCGAGCACCTGGCTCCATCCCACCCAAGCCGGCGATCGGATCGCCACCAACGGCTGCGCTCAGGCGGTGCGGTAGTCAAGCCCCCGTGCGACCGTGCTCAAAGTTCAAGACCGTGCTCAAAAGATCAAGGCCGCGGGGGTACGCCAGGCAGCAGGCTCCACCCGCCGTCGAAGTCGATCGTCTGGCCGGTGATCCACGCGGCGTCGTCCGAGAGCAGCCATGCCACGACGCCGGCGATGTCGTCCGGCTCGCCCCACCGCGGCGCGATCGGCATCCGCGACGCGACGAACGCGTGCGCATCTGGGTCGGCGTACCCGGTGTCGACCGGTCCGGGGTTCACGCAGTTCACCGTGGTACCGCTGCCGGCCAGCGCGGCGGCGAGCGACGCGGTGATGCCCTGGATCGCGGCCTTGCTCATCGCGTACGGAATCTCGGTCGGCATCGGTGCACGGTGTACGCCGGTGGTGAAGAGCACGACCCGACGCGCGCCCGCCCGCGCGGCGGCCCGGACGAGCAGTACGGTCGCGCGCGCATTCACCGCGAACGACGTGTCCATCTCCGCCGCTGTGACTGTCGCGAGATCCTGGTCGCTCGACCGGGCGTGGACCGCGACCAGCGCATCGATCGAACCGAAGCGGGTCAGATGGTCGGCGACGAGACGGTCCGGCGTGGCCGGGTC
>DATCXD010000633.1:0-2058 GCA_036566005.1 Micromonosporaceae bacterium
AACCCGGCACAAGTCCGGCGGCAACCCGGCACAAGACCGGCACCAACCCAACACACGATCCGTCGCACGGGCGGGCGAGAATGGCAGGCGTGGCCGCCGGTTTCCGTACGAAGCTCTACCGTGACGACGCGGTCGTGCTGCGCTGGCAGAAGCTCGCCGAGTCGGACCGCATCGTCACGCTGTTCACCCGGCGGCACGGCATCGTGCGTGCGGTCGCCCGGGGCGTACGACGGACCAAGTCGAAGTTCGGCGCGCGACTCGAACCGTTCGGTCACGTCGATGTCCAGATCGCCGAGGGCCACAGCACCCTCCACACCGTGGCCCAGGTCGAGGGCATCGATCTGTACGGTGGCCGGATCTCCGACGACTATCCGCGATATACGGCGGCGAGCGCCATCGCCGAGACCGCCGAGCGGCTCACCGCGATCGAGAACGAGCCGTCGCTCCGACTGTTCCTGCTGACCCTCGGCGCCTTACGGGTGCTCGCATCGGGGGAGCACGCCGCGTCCCTCGTGCTCGACGCGTACCTGTTGCGCGCGATGGCGGCCGCCGGATGGGCACCGGCGCTTTCCGCGTGCGCCGTCTGTGGCACGCCGGGCATGCACGCCGCCTTCTCCGTACCGGCGGGGGGTGCTGTGTGCCCGGACTGCCGACCACCCGGCGGCTCCCATCCGGCGCCGGCCACTCTCGACCTCATGGTGGCTCTGGCCGGCGGCGACTGGGTCCGCGCGGACGCCGCCGACCCCGGTCCTCGGCGTGAGGCATCCGGCCTGGTGGCAGCGCACCTGCAATGGCATCTCGAGCGCGGGTTACGCTCGCTGCCGCTGGTGGATCGAGCAGACCGGGAGCGTGCGTGATCAGGACCACAACCCGCCGTCGGGAGTGGGTGGTGCCGTCGGCGCATCCGTCCGGTGCGCGGCCACCGGAGCTGCCGTCGGCGGCGGTGCCCGATCACGTCGCGATCATCATGGACGGCAACGGGCGGTGGGCGAAGCAGCGCGGGTTGCCGCGGACCGAGGGTCACGCCCGTGGCGAAGCCGCGCTCTTCGACGTGATCGAGGGCGCGATCGAGCTCGGCATCGGCAACCTGTCGGCCTATGCGTTCTCGACCGAGAACTGGCGGCGCTCACCGGAGGAAGTCCGGTGGTTGATGAACTTCAATCGCGACGTGATCCACCGGCGGCGGGACCAGTTCGTCGAGATGGGCGTTCGGGTGCGCTGGGTCGGCCGGCGGCCGAAGCTCTGGCGCAGCGTGATCCACGAGCTGGAGATCGCGGAAGAAATGTCCCGGGACAACGACCTCATCAACTTGTTCTTCTGTGTGAATTACGGCGGACGCGCCGAGATCGCGGATGCCGCGTCCGCGCTCGCGGCCGACGTAGCGGCCGGCCGGGTGCGGCCCGATCGCATCACCGAAAAGGTCTTCGCCCGCTATCTCGACGAACCGGACATGCCCGACGTCGACCTCGTGCTGCGGTCGTCCGGCGAGCAGCGTCTCTCGAACTTCCTCATCTGGCAGGCGGCCTACGCCGAATATGTGTCGCTCGACACGTACTGGCCAGATTTCGACCGGCGCCATCTCTGGTACGCCTGCGAGCTCTACGCCCAACGTGATCGTCGGTTCGGGGGAGCGCTGCCGAACCCCGTCGCACCGCCGCCGGCCACAGCCGGCTAATGTCAAGATCCACTATATGCACGGACATCCGATAGTGTCCGAACGTATGAGGATCTCGGTGCGCGGCCTGACGCTCGACGTGTCCGTCGACGGCCCTATGGACGGCCCCGCCGTCCTGTTGTTGCACGGCTTCCCGCAGAACGCGACCGAATGGCAACGCGTCATTCCGGCCCTGCACGCGGCCGGTCTGCGCACGATCGCGCCGGATCAGCGCGGTTACTCCCCGGGTGCGCGACCGGCCGAGGTCGAGGCGTACGTGATGAAGGAGTGCGTCGCCGACGCCGTAGCGCTCCTCGACAGCATGGGCGTCGATCGGACACACGTGGTGGGCCACGACTGGGGTGCCGTCGTCGCGTGGCGGCTCGCCGCGGACTTCCCGGACC
>DATCXD010000638.1:0-5344 GCA_036566005.1 Micromonosporaceae bacterium
CGGCCGGCCTGCGAGCAATATCACATCCTGCTCGGCTCGCCGCGATGCAGCGGCTGATGATGGTCGGCCCCGCCACGGCCACCGAACTCGGCGAGACGGCCGGCCTCAGCGCGAGCGCCATGAGCTATCACCTGCGGAGTCTGGAGAAGGCCGGCCTGATCGAGACCGCGCCCAGCCGTGGCGACGGCCGGGAACGCGTCTGGCGCAGCGTGCACGAGGGCTACACGGTGGACATCCTCGAAGGCGGTTCGGCCGAGATGCGCGAAGCGTCCCGTGAGCTGATCGAATCCGTACTCCTCGCCCAGGACATGCGGATCCGCCGATGGATGGCGCTGAGCGAGACCGAGCCGGGCTGGATTGACACGGGCTACTTCTACGAGACGTTGCTGAACGTGACGCAGGAAGAGTTGGCCGCGCTGAACCGGAAGATCCAGGAAATCCTGACGCCGTACCGGCTGGTTCGGCGCAAGAATCCACCACCGGGGGCGCGGCAGACATCGTTCGTGGCGCGTGGCTTCCCGCTGGCCGATCCGGTCCCCCTGCATCCCTCGGATGGCCCCGAATCGGCCGACCCGATGCGGTCCAACCCCTTGCCTAATGGAGATGTGAAGCAGTAACTTCGAAGTATGTCCTTCGCATCTTCACCCGACGCGGCTGTTCCGCTAGCGGCACCGGACGCCACGGCCGCGGCGGCCACGCCCCGCTGGTCCGATGTCTACATCGCGGCACTTGCGCGGGCGGTCTCGGGCTGCGGGGACATGCTCGCCGCGACCGCGCTTGCACTGATCCTGGTAGCGCGGGGGGAGAGCGGCCTGGCCGTGGCCGGCATCCTGCTTGCCGCGGCCGTGCCGCTCGTCGTCGTCGGACCGATCGCCGGCCGGCTGGCCGATCGGGTGGACAGCCGGACACTGATCGTGTCGGTCGGGTTCGTCCAGGTCGGCATATGTGTCGCGCTGGCCTTCGCGACCCGGCCGATCCTGATCATCGCGTTGGTCGCGATGCTCGCCATCGGGCTCGCGATCACCAGCCCGACGATGAGTGCCCTCACGCCGCTGATGGTGGGCCGCCAGAATCTCGCCAAGGCCGGTGGCATCGCCCAGACCGCGGCGACGATCGGCATGCTCGCAGCGCCGGCCCTCGGCGGGGTGCTCGTCGGCGCGTTCGGTTCGCGGGTGCCGCTGCTGATCGACGCCGGAACGTACCTGTCGATTCCGATCGCCGGTCTTCTCATCCGTACCCGCCGAGGTGGCCGCTTCCGCACCGTGCCGGCCGCAGCGAGCGTGAGCATCGACGACGCCGCGGCGACCGGACGGCGCCAGCCGGCGTTCCGGATGCGGTCCGACGCGCTGGTGTGGCCGCTCATGGTGATGATCGGTGCGGTCGTCGGCGCGATCAGCGCGGTCAACGTCATCGATGTGTTCTTCATCCGGCAGACACTGCACGCGTCGGCCACCGTCTACGGCCTGGTCGCGGCGACCTGGATTGCTGGCATGGTGTTCGGAGCGGTGGTCCGGGGTCGCCAGCGTCGCGACGACGTGGGAACGGCGCGGGGATTGTTGCTGATGAACCTGGCAACCGGGGTCGCGATCACCGTCGCCGGCCTCATGCCGCACGTCGGCTGGGTCGTGCCACTGTGGCTGCTCGGCGGCGTTCTGAACGGGATGGAAAACGTGGCGATCGGTGTCATCCTCGGCAGCCGGGTCCCGCCCGAGGTACGCGGCCACGCCAGCGCGATCTTCAACAGCATCGCCGGCGGTGCCAACGCGTTCGGCTACCTGGCCGGGGGCGCGTTGCTCGCGATCGCGTCCCCCCGCCTCCTCGTCATCATGTGCGGGCTGGCCGGTGTGACCGCGGCCGCGATCTTCGGGGTGCCCCTCACGCGGGCGATGCGCCGGGAGCGCGCCGCGTACGTGCGCGCGGTCGCCGATGATCCACTCCCGCGGACGATTGCGGCCGTATAGCGACCGATATCGTCCACACCTGTGGATCATGGCGACTAACGCCGGCGGACACGGCCGCGCTATCCCGGTATGTGAGCGCGCCCACGCGCGTGGCCCGCGTAACGTGCCCAGACATGAGCGCACCACAAGCACCCCAACGTCCCCGGGTCGGGCACATCCAGTTCCTCAACTGCCTCCCGATCTACTGGGGATTGATGCGCTCGGGCGCGCTTCTCGACGTCGACCTGCGCAAGGACACCCCGGATCAGCTGAACGCCGCCCTGGTCGCCGGTGACCTCGACATCGGACCGATCTCGCTCGTCGAATATCTGCGCCACGCCGACGAGTTGCTGCTGCTGCCCGATGTCGCGGTCGGCAGCGACGGTCCGGTGCTGTCGGTGAACCTGGTCTCGACCAAGCCGCTGACCGACATCAAGCGCGTCGCGCTCGGCTCGACCAGCCGGACCGGCGTGCTCCTGGCGAAGATGTTGCTCGCCGACCGGTACGGTGTCCGGCCGGAGTTCTTCCGGTGCCCGCCGGAACTCGGCACGATGCTGCTCGAAGCGGACGCGGCGGTGGTTATCGGTGATGTGGCACTCCGCGCCCTCTATGAGGCGCCGACGTCCGGCCTCACGGTGACCGATCTTGGTGCCGAATGGCGCGACTGGTCGGGTCTGCCGATGGTGTTCGCGGTGTGGGCGGTCCGCAAAGAGTTCGCGAGCGCACATCCGGGCCTGGTCAAGGACGTACACGAGGCGTTCCTGCGCTCGCGCGATCTCTGCCTCGACGAGTTGGACGAGGTTGCCGAGGCGGCCGCCCGCTGGGAGCCGTTCGACGCGGCCACCCTCGCGAGCTACTTCCGCACCCTCGACTTTTCGCTCGGCGGGCGCCAGATCGAAGGCGTACGGGAGTTCGCGAAGCGCGCCGCCGCCTTCGGTGAGGTGCCGGCGCTGCCCATCGACGGGCCGGCCTTCGCCGCTGTTTAACGCTCGCCGCGTTAACGCTTGCCGCGCTCGGCGCCGTGTGTCGCGTCCATCATGTAACAGTTTGGTTGCCTAGCTCGTCGTCCGCTGTAACACTTGGGGTGTGTACGGCAACGACTTCGGTCCCGACCAGAGCCTGCTCGATCAGGTCGCCGACGCCGAGCGCGCGCTTGTCGAGGCGGCTGCCCGGGGTCGCGACGGCGCGCCCGAAACCGGCGAGGAGCAGGCCTACTTCGACCAGATCGTGGCGGCTGAGCAGAAGGTCGAGCCGCGTGACTGGATGCCGGCGGCCTACCGCAAGACCCTGATCCGGCAGATCGCGCAGCACGCCCACTCGGAGATCATCGGCATGCAGCCGGAGGGCAACTGGATCTCGCGCGCACCGAGCCTCAAGCGCAAGGCGATCCTGCTCGCGAAGGTGCAGGACGAGGCCGGCCACGGCCTTTACCTGTACGCAGCGGCGGAGACGCTCGGCATCGAGCGGGACGAGCTGGTCGACATGCTGATCGACGGCCGGCAGAAGTACTCGTCGATCTTCAACTACCCGACGCTGTCCTGGGCCGACGTCGGCGCGATCGGCTGGCTCGTGGATGGCGCCGCGATCGTCAACCAGGTGCCCCTGTGCCGCTGCAGCTATGGACCCTACGCCCGGGCGATGATCCGCATCTGCAAGGAAGAGTCGTTCCACCAGCGCCAGGGTTACGAGATCCTCTACACGCTCGCGCACGGCACGCCGGAGCAGCGGGCGATGGCACAGGACGCGGTGAACCGCTGGTGGTATCCGTCGCTGGCGATGTTCGGGCCGCCGGACACCGACTCGACCCACTCCGAGCAGTCGATGGGCTGGAAGATCAAGCGGTTCTCCAACGACGACCTCCGCCAGCGGTTCGTCGACATGTGCGTCCAGCAGGCATCGGTCCTCGGGCTCGATCTGCCCGATGCGGATCTGCGCCGCGACGACGAGACCGGGCACTATGCGTACACCCAGCCCGACTTCGACGAGCTCATGCAGGTCATCAAGGGCAACGGTCCGTGCAACCGGGAGCGCATCGCCAACCGCAAACGCGCCCACGACAACGGTGCCTGGGTCCGCGAGGCCGCCGCGGCCTACGCCGCGAAACAAACGGCAGGGGTACGGCGCGAGCCGGCACGCAGTGATGCCAGCGAGAAGGCGGTGGCGTGATGGCGGCCGGCGAACTCTGGGAGGTGTTCGTGCGACCGCGCCGCGGTCTCGCGCACACGCATGTCGGCAGCCTTCACGCGCCGGACGCGGAAATGGCTCTGCGCAATGCGCGGGACGTCTACACGCGCCGCCAGGAGGGCGTGTCGATCTGGGTGATCCCGGCCGGTGCGATCACCGCGTCCAGCCCCGACGAGAAGGACGCGTTCTTCGACCCGGCCGCCGACAAGGTCTACCGGCATCCGACGTTCTACGACGTTCCGGAAGGCGCTGGTCACCTGTGACGGGATCACCCGGTGGCGAGCTGTTCGCCTACCTGCTCCGTCTCGGCGATGACGCGCTGATCACCGCTCAGCGGCTCGGCGAGTGGTCGGCCCGGGCGCCGGAGATGGAACAGGACATCGCCCTGTCGAACATCGCGCTCGACCAGCTCGGGGCGGCGCGACTGTTCCTGACGTACGCCGGCGAGGTCGAGGGGGCCGGGCGCGATGAGGACGCGCTCGCGTACCTGCGGCAGGACTTCGAGTTCCGTAACGCGCAACTGGTCGAGCTGTCGGACACCGACTTCGGGACCGCGATCGCGAAGCTGCTGTGCCTCGCCGCCTTCCAGCACCCGCTCTACGAGGCACTGTCGTCCAGCGCCGACCAACGGATCGCCGGGATCGCGGCCAAGGCGGTCAAAGAGTCGGCCTACCACCTCGATCACGCGACACTGTGGACCGTACGGCTGGGTGACGGTACGGCCGAGTCGCACCGCCGGATGGCCGACGCACTCGACGAGGTGTGGCCGTACACGTTCGAGCTGTTCGAGTCCGACCGCGTCGCGCGGCACGTGGCCGCGGCCCGGATCGGCGTCGACCCGTCGTCGTTGCGGGACGGATGGCTCGACACGGTGACCGGGGTCCTGCGGCAAGCGACGCTCGACCTACCGGTGACGGAATGGCGCCCGACCGGTGGCCGCGCCGGTCGGCACACCGAGGCGCTCGGCTATCTGCTCGCCGAGATGCAGGTGCTGCACCGTGCGCACCCGGGGGCGACGTGGTGATGACGCAAACCCTTGACGCCAGCCGGATCCGGCACGCCGTCACGAACGTCGTCGACCCGGAGATCCGCGTCGTGACGATCGAGGATCTCGGCATCCTGCGCGACGTGGCCGTGGACGCCGCCGGGCACGTCACGGTGACGATCACCCCGACGTACGCCGGATGTCCGGCGATGGACGTGATCCGGGCCGACGTGGC
>DATCXD010000643.1:0-21098 GCA_036566005.1 Micromonosporaceae bacterium
GCCGCATCCCGGCCGGCGACGGCCACCATGCTCACCTGTCGCGGCAGGTCGAACACGCGGTTCACGGTGCGCCACGCCTGCGAGTGCGCGGCACCCATGAACGCGTATCCCACCATGCCGACCTGCAGCGGTCGGTTGTCCCCGGTTGGCACGGCCGGGCCTCCTCGCCTCACAGTTTGCAGACGGCCGTCAGGACTCGAAGCCGAGCGGCAGGTACGTGCCCACGTTGTCTTTCGTGATCGTCTCCGACCTCCTTGACCGACTTCGCCCTGGGCTGTGGGAGGGTGACGGCCAACCGCTAGCGCGGGGCCATGCGAATGGCGCCGTCGAGCCTGATCACTTCGCCGTTCAGCATCGGGTTGGCGATGATGTGCTCCACCAGCGCCGCGTATTCGTCGGGCGCGCCGAGCCGGCGCGGGTGCGGCACCTGCGCCCCGAGTGACGCGCGGGCGTCGTCGGGCAGGCCGGCCAGCATCGGCGTTTCGAAGAGTCCGGGTGCGATCGTCATCACGCGGATCAGCTTGTCGGCGAGGTCGCGGGCGATCGGCAGCGTCATGCCGACAACGCCACCCTTGCTGGCCGAGTAGGCGGCCTGCCCGACCTGGCCGTCGAAGGCCGCGGCCGAGGCGGTATTGACGATGACACCGCGTTCCTCGCCGACGGGGTCGAGCCCGGCGATCACCTCGGCCCCCAGGCGCAGCACGTTGAACGTACCGATCAAATTGACGGTGACGACCTGCGCGAATGCCGCCAGCGGCAGCACGCCGCGCTTGGACAGCACGCGACCGGGCGTACCGATGCCGGCGCAGTTAACGACCACGCGGACCTCGCCGAGTTCGGCGGCCGCATCGAACGCCGCCGCGACCTGATCCTCGTCCGTGACGTCGGCCGGCGCGAAGACGGCTGGCGTGTCGAACGACGCGGCGACCTTGGCGCCATCCGAGGACGGCAGATCGAGCAGGGTCACCGATGCTCCGCCGGCGCCCAGCCGCCGCGCCGTCGCCAGCCCCAACCCGCTCGCTCCGCCGGTGATGACCGCTACCGTTCCACTCAGCCGCATCGCATTCCTCGCATTCGCCGTCGTGATCCGATGTACACGGTATTCCGATCGATGCGGCGCCCGATCCGCGGGTGATCGCGGAGCAACGACCATGACCGAATGTAGCTGAGCCGCCACTGCAGCCATCCTCGTCTGAGTGCTTATACAGGGGGCACGCCGACGCAGCGCCACGATGCGTAACGGTCACTCTGCGCGATGCCGCCCGGCGCCGGCGCTTCCGCACGGAACCGGCGTAGGCATTCAGGGCCGGTCGACCGTCTCGGCCACGGCGAACACGCCGAACTGCGGAATCCAGTGGGCGTACCGCGCATAGTCGTCACGCCACCGCTCGGGCCGGGCGGCGTGGCCGATGATCAACTCGGCGGCCGCGTCGCGCCACCGCGGATCCTGCGTAATCCGCCAGGCGCCGTAGAGACCCCAGGCCCGCGTGAAGTTCAGCCCAGCACTGTGCACCGTCGGCTGCTGCGCGTCGACCAGCAGGTCGGTGTCGAACCCGGCGCGGCCGTCGAGCACGGTCGGGTCCGAGCCGCCGCCGAGGTCCGCCGCCAACAACACCGCCAGGTGTACGGGCGAGAAGAATCCGCGCCCCGCCCGCGCCGTGGCCGGTTCGCAGCCGCCATCCGAGAACGCACAGAGAATCCGCGCCGCCGCCCGGTCGGCCGTGTCGATCGCGTACGTGTTGCCTCGGGCGAGCCCCCATCGCCGCAACGCGATGGTGGCCCAGGTCGCGCTCGGATACTCCGCGTCGAACGCCGCCGAGTTCAGGTCGCCGCCGTTCCGCAGGGCGTCGAGATAATCGAAGACCCGGTCGGCCGCCGCGACGGCGAGGTCGGCGAACACGTTGACGTCGGACCGCACCGCCTCGGCATCGAGCACCAACGCCCAGGCCAGGCCGTACGGCACCTCGTGGTCGAGCCGGCCGCCGGCCAGCGCCGTCACCTCCGCCGCTACCGCGACCGGTCCGGCCTGCGACAGAGCGATCTCGGCGAACGTCGACTCGCCGGTGAGCCGGGACGCGGCGAGCAGCGCGTACGTGCCGTGCACCGCACTGTGCCAGTCATAGCAGCCGTGAAACGCGGGGTGGGCGGTGTCGACCCGAGCCACACCGGCCGCAACCACGGTCGCGAACGCCCGGACCAACTCGTCGCGGCGGGCCAGAAATGTCTCCCAGTCGTTCACCGATCCACTCCCTCAGGCCGCGATAGCCGATCGCGCAATGTCGACCGGCCGTCAACGTACCCGTGATGACGAGGTGAGCGCAGGCGACGATGGCGCCGAGCCGCCGGCCAGCAGCAGGGCGGCAAACGTCACCGTGTAGCCAGCAATGACCCACGGCTGGGTGCACAAGGTGTCATCGGGTTCGTCCGAACCCAGTCCAAGCTCGTCACGCTGAGCCGCGTTGGATTCGATGGCCGGAATACGGCAGCTTGCCGACCGCCGCGGGTCGCTTGTTTCCTAACAGGCACTGGAGTTCATGAACGGGGGTGTCCGCGGAGCGACCCACTGGTGCCTCGGTCAATGAACTCGCTTCGGACCGGTTCCGATCGCCACAGGGCTTGTCTCAGGCAATCGCCGCGTCGCCGTGCGCCGCCGCCCCGCGGAGCAGGTCGAGCGCGCGGGCGCTGTCCGACCCTGGCTCGGCATGCAGGATCGCAAGGACCTGGCCGCCGGAGTCCCCGACCGGGAGCTTCTCGCGGCGCAGTTCGAGCGGACCGACGGTCGGGTGGTCAATCCGGACCGGTGCACCCGACAGCGGCTTCACGTCGTGGCGGGCCCACAGCCGCCGGAACTCCTCGCTGTCCAACGACAACTCGCCGACGAGCTGGGCCACCCGGGGATCGGCAAGCTGGTCTGGGTCGGCCCCGATCGATGCGCGGAACGAGGCGACCATGGCGCCGAGCGACTTCGCCCAGTCAGGGTGCAGGTCACGGAACCGGACGTCGAGGAACACAGTGCGCACCCGGTTCTCCCCGACCCGGATTGTCGGGTCCAGCGCGATGGCGAGCTGGTTGGCGGCGAGGATGTCGAACAGGCTGCTCTCCACGAAAGCCGGCAGGTCGATGACGTCCAACAGCTGACGGATGCCGACTGGGACGACCTCCTTGCGTGGTCGCCGGGCGCGGGGCCGAGCGGTCGAGAGACTGAGCAGGTACTCCCTGCCCGCATCGTCCAGGCCGAACACCCGCGCTAGGGCGTCGAGCACCTGGGGGGACGGGTTGCGATCGCGGCCCTGCTCCAGGCGGAGGTAGTAGTCGGCACTGACCCCGGCGAGCGTCGCCACCTCCTCACGGCGGAGGCCGGGAGTACGGCGGACTCCGGTCACCCGCAGGCCGACGCTCGCGGGATCGACGAGCTCACGGCGCGCGCGCAGGTAGTCACCAAGGGCGTTCGAACGGCTCACAGGTCACAGGGTAGGCCCGGGCGCATCGACCGGTCCTGGTCCTGTCACTCCCAGGATCACCAGGGCACTGGGCGACTCGCTCGCCACCCGGCAGCCTCAAGGCATGACGACAACGACCTCTCTCGCCGGTGGCATCTATCGCGTCGGCGACCTCGACCTCACCCGAGTCGGGTACGGCGCGATGCAGCTGGCCGGACCTCACGTCTTCGGTCCCCCCGCCGACCGGGCCGAAGCCATCTCGGTCCTGCGCACCGCGGTGAAGCTCGGCATCAACCACATCGACACCGCCGACTTCTACGGCCCGCACGTCACCAACGAGATCATCCGCGAGGCCCTCGCGCCCTACGACGGCATCCACATCGTCACCAAGGTTGGCGCACGCCGAGACGGCCAGGGCGGCTGGCACCCGGTAAGCGACCCGCAAGAGCTCACCCAGCACGTCCACGACAACCTCCACCGGCTTGGGCTCGAGACCCTCGACATCGTGAACTTCCGAGCCATGGGCTCCGATGCCGCGGGGTCCGACTCGATCGCCCCCCAGTTCGAAGCACTCGCCGAGCTGCAACAAGCCGGCCTGATTCGGCATCTCGGACTCAGTACCGTCAGCGCCGAGCAGCTCGCCGAGGCGCAAGCAATCGCGCCGGTCGTGTGTGTGCAGAACTTCTACAACCTCGCGCATCGCGAGGACGACGACCTCGTCGTTCTCACGGCCGAACAGGGCATTGCCTACGTCCCGTACTTCCCGCTCGGCGGATTCACGCCGCTCCAGTCGTCGGCGCTGTCCACGGTCGCCGAGGAGCTCGGAGCCACGGTGATGTCGGTCGCGCTGGCGTGGCTGCTGCAGCGTTCGCCCAACATGCTGCTGATCCCGGGGACATCGTCGCTCGACCACCTGCACGAGAACGTGGCGGGCGCGGGACTCGAACTACCTCCGGAAGCCGTAAGCCGGCTCGACGCGATCGTCGATCAGACACCGCTCAACCATCCTGCTCGGCCTTGAGCATCAGCGAGATGTCGACGAGCTGTGATCTGGCACAACGACCACACCGGCGTACCCATCAAGCGGTCACTGATCGCCTACGACACCTAAACAAGATCACATTCACCCTTGGAATCAATCATCTCGGTCCGACGCGGCGCGCTAACCGGTCCGGGTCGGCAGCGCCGGCGTCTCGGTGTTCAACGGCACCGCGGCCGCTCGCACCAACCCGAGTTGCACCGGCTGCCGCGGCATGAACGCGCCGATCACCCACTCGGCGGCCACGCTCGCGCGGTTCTTCGGCAACGCCAGCAGATGATAGCCGGCGGTGACACCGGCCGCCGCCAGCCCGGACAGCGGGATCCCCAACGGGTTGGCCGCCGCGGCGCCGCCAGCGAGATCGACAGTGAAGCCCAGATCATGATGCCGGTACGCCCGTAACCGGCCGGCCCCGAACGAGGCGGCGATGTTGCCGGCCGCCAACTTTCCGTGCCGCTCGGCGTGCTGCGCGGTCATCGCCGTGATCTCTCCCGGCCGGGTCAGATCCGGCACCGCGGCCGCGTCACCGATCCCGTACACCTCGGGATGGCCAGGCACCGTCAGATACTCGTCGACGACGAGGCGGCCCTTGTCCGTCGGCAGACCGAGGTCCTCCACGAAGGGATCCGGACGCACGCCGACGCACCAGATCAGTGTCTTCGTCGCGAGGCGGGTCCCGTCGCTCATGTGTACGCCGTCGGCCGTCGCCTCGGTGATCGACGTACGCATCCGGAGGCGTACGCCCCGGCGGCGCAGCAGGCGGTCGGCCGTCTCGGACAGTCTCGGGTCGAGGCCGGGTAGGACCCGGTCGGCGGTGTCGAGGAGATACCAGCGACTCGTCTCGCCACGCAGGCGCGGCCGCGACTTAATGATCGACTCGGTCAGGATCTGACCGTGGGCGAGAACCTCGGTGCCGGTGTAGCCGGCGCCGACGACGACAAACGTGAGCCGCGCCGCCCGTTCGTCCGCGTCGTCGGTCTCCTCCGCCATCTCGACCTGCCGGGTCAGGTGCTCACGCAGGTAGAGGGCCTCCGGAATGCCACGGAAGCCGTGTGCGTGGTCGGTGATGCCGGGGATCGGCAGCAACTTGTTGACGCTGCCGGCCGCGATGACGAGCCGGTCGTAGGAGACGTCGCCGGCGCGATCGTCCGGATCGACGTACTCGACGCGCCGGCCATCGAGATCGACGTGGCGGGCCTCGCCGAGGATGAGCCGCACCTTGGGCAGCGCGGTCGGCAGCGATACCGCGACCCGGTTGGCGTCGAGGAGCCCGCCGGTGACCTGCGGCAACAGCGGCAGGTAGAGAAAGTAATCGGTCGGATTGATGAGAGTGATCTCGGCGGCGCCCCGGGCGAGCTTGGACAATCGGCGCGCGGCATGAAAGCCGGCAAATCCGCCGCCGACGATGACGATTCGCGCCCCTGCCATCGGGTGCTCCCTCCACTGCGATCACACGATCACCGCCATGGTCACGGCCGCGGTCATCGCCGTCTCATCGGCCCGTCGCCGGCCGCCCGTACCCACCCTAGCCAGCGCGCACCCGACGCGCAGGAAGTCCGCAGTCGCAACCCGCGACACAAACCAACCGCAACCCGCGACACAAACCAACCGCAACCCGCGACTCAAACCGGTCGCGACGCCGCCGGCGCTGTGCGACCGTGGACCGTCGAACGAGACCATCCGACCGCCGGTCGGCGGCGAAAGGGGCGTGGCATGCCGGCCTGGATCTGTGCGACCTGCGCGGTGCAGCAGCGAGACTCGCAGGCGCCACCGGACCGGTGCCCGATCTGCGACGACGAACGGCAGTACGTCGGCTGGCAGGGCCAACGCTGGACGACGCCGGCCGAGTTGGTCAGCAGCCATCGCACCGATATCCGCGAGGAAGAGCCGGATCTGGTCGGGATCGGCACCGAGCCCGCCTTCGGCATCGGCCAGCGCGCGTTGCTCGTCCGTACGCCGGGCGGCAACGTGCTGTGGGATTGCGTGTCGGTGCTCGACGACGCCGCCCGCCACCGCATCGCCGAACTCGGTGGCATCGAGGCGATCTGTATGTCGCATCCGCACTTCTACGGCGCGCACATCGACTGGGCCGACGCATTCGACGCGCGGGTGCTCATCCCACGGGCCGACGCGGCCTGGATCCAGCGTCCGTCGCCGCGAATCGAGCTGTGGGACGACGAGATAGAGCCGGTGCCCGGGCTGACTCTCGCTCGCATCGGCGGCCACTTCGACGGCGCCGCGGTGCTGCACTGGCCGGCGGGAGCGGCCGGTCGCGGTGCCCTGCTGACCGGCGACACGATCACCGTTGTCCAGGACCGCGACTGGGTGAGCTTCATGTGGAGCTTCCCCAATCTCATCCCGCTCGACGAGGCGACCGTGCTCGACATCGCCCGGCGCGTCGAACACTTCGGCTTCGATCGCGTGTACGGCGGCTGGTGGGGTCGAGTCGTGGTCGAGGACGGTCCCGGTGCCGTACGGCGATCGGCCGATCGTTATGTGGCCCGGATGCGCGGGGAGCGACCACGCGGCTGACGACGGCTCTAGCCGGCGGGCGTCGCCGATGGCACAGTGTCCGGCAGGTAGCTACCGTGCCCCGACCGCCCGTTACGCCGACCGCCGTGGCCGTTCCACGAAGGAGAAACGCGCATGCCGCACATCCCCGTATCCGATGACCTACCCGGGATCCGGGGCCTGCTCGCGTTCAAGCCGGCGAGCGGCATAAAGGTCGCGCAACTCATCGAGCAGTTGCTGCGCGGTGACAGTCCGCTCAGTCCGGCCGACCGGGAGCGCATCGCCGCACACGTATCGCTGCTCAACGAGTGTGAGTTCTGCGCGCGCTCGCATGCCGCGGCGATTGGCCATCTGGATGTCCAGGCCCCGGCCACCCGACCGACGACGCCCGATCACGGGGCGACGCCACGACTGCGTGCGCTGCTTGACCTCGCTGGCGAGGTCACCCGGGGCGGTCGCGACGTGACACCCGAAACCGTGAAGAATGCACGCGCGGCCGGTGCCAGCGACGAGGACATCCACGACACCGTGCTGATCGCGGCCGCGTTCTGCATGCTCAACCGCTACGTCGACGGTCTCGGCGCGATCACACCCTCCGATGACGCGGCGTATGACGCGATGGGGATCCAGATGGCTGCCCACGGTTACCTCGGTGCGGCCCCGCCTATGGGTTAATGTCACCTTTTCCGCGTCGCGCGGCGTGGCGCGACCACAGGAGGTGACGAGGTGACGATCGGCGACTGGGTGCCCGACGGTACGGAGACCGCGCGGCCGAACGCCGCCCGCGTCTACGACTACTACCTGGGCGGGTCGCACAATTTCGAGGCCGATCGCGAGATGGCACGCCGGGCGATCGCGCTGTGGCCGGACGTACCGAAGATCATCCGAGCCAACCGCGCGTTTCTGCACCGCGCCGTCCGCTTCATCGCAGCGCAGGGAGTTCGGCAGTTCATCGACCTCGGATCGGGCATGCCGACGGTAGGCAGCGTGCACGAAGTCGCCCGTTCCGTCCGGCCGGATGCTCGGGTCGTCTATGTGGACATCGACCCCGTCGTCGTCGCACATGCCCGGATGATTCTCGACGGCGATCCGAACGCCGCGATCGTCCACGCCGACCTGTCCGACGCCGATGCCGTTCTCGACCACCCCGATCTTCGCCGGCTGCTGGACCGGAACGAACCGATCGCCGTACTCATGATCGCGGTCTTGCACTTCGTGCTCGACGAGAACCACCCCGCACAGATCGTCGCGGGTTACCGTGACGCGCTGGTCCCGGGCAGCTACATCGCGGTGACCCATGCGACGCAGGACGGTCAGCGGCCCGAGCAGGCGAGCGAGCATCGCGAGTTGTACGCGCGGACAGCCACGCCGATGACGATGCGCTCACACGACGAGATCGGCCAACTGCTGGCCGGCTGGACGCTCGTGGATCCCGGACTGGTACGCATGCCGCTGTGGCGACCGGACAGCGTCGAGGACTTGCCGGACCATCCGGAGGAGTTCGCCGGCTACGGTGCCGTGGGTCGGTTGCCTACGCCGGCCGACGACCACCACGAGAGCAACGCACCGACCGACCGGTAGCCGCCGTCACCGCACGATGAAGCCGACGGCGATGGCGGCGGCCCGATAGGCCCTACCGTCAAGGCTTCGTCGACCCACCGCCCCCCAACGGCGCATTCACGCGGCGGCGTGGCAAGGCCTCCTGGCGGCTGCGACCGAATGCGTCCCGCGCACCCCATCGACCCGGCACATCGAGCAGCGCCAGGTGCCCGATGCCCGACGGGAGTGCCGGATCGATGACCAGATCGTCACCGACCGGTTCGAGGCCGAGCATCGTCCGCAGGAACAGCAACGGCGCGCCGGTCGACCAGGCCTGCGGGCTGCAGGCGGTCGGATACTGCACCGGGAATTTCGTGAGTCCGCGCTCGTAGCCGCCGAATGCCTCGGGCAGCCGACCATCGAAGAACGTGGCCGCGTCGAGGATCCCGGCCGCGATCCGCGCGGCCTCGGCCTTGTATCCGTAGCGCCGCAAGCCCCAGGCGATGAACGAGTTGTCGAACGGCCACACCGTCCCGACGTGATACCCGATCGGGTTGTAGCGGCCGTCGCCCTCGGCCATCGTCCGGACTCCCCATCCGGAGAACAGCCGCGGGCCCATCAGGTGGTTGACGACCGCCTTCGCTTTGGGCTTGTCGACGATGCCGCTCCACAGCAGGTGGCCGATGTTGGAGGTGAGCGAGTCGACGTGGCCGCCCTCGGCATCGAGCGCGACCGCGAAGTACTTACCGTCGGCGACCCAGAAGTCCTTGTTGAAGCGGCGTTTCAGGTCGGCCGCCTCGGCTTCGAGCTTGGCCGCGTAGGCGGGGTCGTTCCAGACCGTCCGGGCCAGGCGGGCGCCGCGCATCTTCGCGTCGTAGGCGTACCCCTGCAACTCGCAGGTCGCCCGCGGGAACCCCGGAATCCGTCCGTCCCGGTACGCGATCGAATCCGGCGAGTCCTTCCAGCACTGGTTTTCCAGGCCGGTCTGCTCGTTGCGCCGTTGATAGGAGATGTAGCCGTTGCCCATCAGGTCGGCGTAGTCGTCGATCCACGCAAGCGCGGCGCGAGCCTCGGTCTCCAACTCTCGGACGAGATCGGTGTTGCCGGTCCACCGTTCGTACTCGTCGAGCAGCACGACGAAAAGTGGCGTGGCATCGGCGTTGCCGTAGTAGGGCGAGTGCGGTCGCTCCTCAAACGCGACAAGCTCGCCATAACGCAACTCGTGCAGGATGCGGCCGGGATCCTCATCCCGGAAGTCGTCGACCCGGCTGCCCTGCCAGTCGGCGAGCAACCGCAATGTCGTCGCGGCGAGATCGGCGTTGAACGGCAGGGCCTGCAGGCTCGTGAGGATGCTGTCCCGACCGAACATCGTCATGAACCACGGCAGGCCGGCCGCGGGCAGACTGTGGCTCGGCCCGGCGATGGCCGGTGCGAAGCGCAGGGCGGCCAGATCGACAAGGCTTTGTTCGTACGTTATCTGCAACGGTTCCCAGTCGCAGTCGAGTCGCGGCGCGCTGCCGACCCACTTGTCGAGCTCGGCCAGCATGTCCCGGCGGGTCTCGACGTCGTCGGGATGCCGCGGCATCAGTCCTTCGCCGCCCGGCCCGACCATTGCCGGCTCGACGTGCAGGTCGGTACTCCATTCGGCGTGGGGATCGATGTGTACGGCAAATGTCAGGCCGCCCTCGTCCACGTCGGCGGTGACCGAACTGGAGATCGTGGTCTGCCGGTGGAACGTCTCGCGCTCGTATCCGTAGGTCAACCGACCGTGCTCCATCCGCGTGTAGAGCTTTCCCTTCTTCGCCAACGCGTCCTTGATCTCGAACATGTCGGCGAAGTCGCTCGCGGCCTCGATGCGTACGGTCAGGTCCGCGACCTTGTCGTCGTGGTTCAGGATCGTCAGGGTCTCCTGGAATCCACCGCCGACGGCACGCTGCCGGATCACCGACACCTTCGCGTCCACGTAGATCGTGCCGGTGCCCGGTACCAGGAAGAAGCGTGTCTCGAAGTAGTGCAGGTCGTCGACCGACAGAACATTGAGCCGCTTGCCGTCGACGGTCAGCAGCCACTTCGACAGGAATCGCGTGTCGTACGAGAACAGGCCGGTGGGCTCAGTCGACGACGCCTCGATGTCGCCGCGTTCGTCGCTGACCACGAACGTGTTGCCGTCCAGGATCCGGACAAGTGCATCCCGCATCGTCACCACCCCGCCACGGTCTCGATCGCGCTCGGCCGCCGAGCACTCGCCGGCGGGGGCAGCAGTCGCTGGAAGATCACCATCATTTCCGGGTTGCCCTCCACCGATAGCGCCCCGCGCAGCAGCGCGGCCAAGGGGTTCGCCTGCCCCGTGACGATCGTGTCCATAACCCGCCGATCCACCCGGATGACGCTGTCGGCCGGGCGGCCGTCCCGGGACACCGAGATGTGGCCGTGATCGATGGTCAGGTATCGGCTATCGGTCTCGCCGCGGTGCATGACATCGAAGCGCATGACGCCGGCTACGCGGCGTACCAACGGCTCATGCCCGCGATGGCCGAGCTGTTGGAAGAACTCGTCGGTCGGGTTGGTCATCGATATCTCCCAAGGGTGTTCGATCGTGGCTCGGATCGTTGCTTGCGGATGCTGGCTCGCAGATCAGGGCCGACGAATCCTTCGCTCCCGCCCATGGACGCGAGCGGATCTCGTGCCTTGATCGTGGCCGTTGCCGACGGCTCGGCGCGCGGAATGCCGGAACTGGCGTGCGACGGTCAGACGGCGGGTAACATCGCCGCACTCCGTCCGCCTACGCGGGCACCGGCGTCAAATACACGCGCACGCGAGGCTCGCCCGTTCGACGCACAACGCGCAGGCTCTCAGCGATTACACGTCATCGGCGTCGACCGCGAGCGCCTCGGCGGCGGCAGCGCCCTGACCGGCCGGCATCGACGCCACGGCGACGCCCATGAGCACGGCGACCGCGGCGACACCCACGAATACGTGGTGCGACGCGCGGGCGAACTCCGCGGCCGAGTGCGCCTGCTTCCCGTACCCGAGGGTCGCGTTGGCGATCGCGCCGAAGAGCGCGACCCCGAGCGCACTGCCGATCGATCGGCTGAACATGTTGGTGCCGGTGACGACACCGCGCTCGGACCAGCCCACGGTCGACTGCGCGGCGATCAGCGTCGGCGCGGCGACGAGACCGAGGCCCGCGCCGACGACAAGGCATGCGCCGGCCACCTCGGCCACCGACGCGTCCGCGGTCAGCAGCGCCGTGAGAGCGGCCCCGACGATCGTGACGGTGCTGCCGATCAGTGCGGTGAAACGGAAGCCGGCACGCATGTAGAGCTTGCTGGATTGGGACGAGGTGATCGGCCAGCCGACCGACAGCGCGGCGACGGCGAAGCCGGCGACCAAAGGCCCGCCGCCCACGACCCCCTGGACGAACGTGGGTACGTAAGACGTCAGGCCGATGACGACGGCGCCGACCGCGAGTGCGGTCAGGCTGCTGGTGGCCAGCAGACGATGACGTAAGACCCACAACGGAAAAACAGGCTCGTCGGCGCGCCGCTCGACGAGGACGAACGCGATGATCATCGCGACACCGACGACGAGCGCGCAGATGCTCGGTGCCGATGACCACGCCCAGGCCTCGCCGCCTTCCAGCAGACCGAGAATCACCAACGAGCACCCGACGCCGAGCAAGGCCGAGCCGGCATAGTCCAACGTGTGGCGGCGCCGGACGACATTTTCATGGAAGTGACGGGTCAGCATGACGACCGCGACGACACACAGCGGTACGTTCACGAAGAAAATCCAGCGCCAGCTCACGTACTCGGAGAAGACGCCGCCGAGCGTCGGTCCCACGACCGCCGAGAGGGCCCAGACGCTCGCCAGATACCCCTGCACCTTGCCGCGTTCGGCGGTCGAGTACAGGTCGCCCGCGATCGTGAGGCTCATGGGCTGGACCGCACCGGCGCCGAGACCCTGCAGCGCGCGGAACGCGATCAGCGCCGGCATGGACCAGGCGAAGCCGCAGAGCACCGAGCCGAGGAAGAACAGGCCGATGCCGAACAGCATGATGGGCCGCCGCCCGAACAGGTCCGCGAGCTTGCCATAGATGGGTACGGACACCGCCTGCGCCAGCAGGTACACCGAGAACAGCCAAGGGAACTGCGCAAATCCGCCCAGATCCCGGACGATCGACGGCACCGCGGTCGCGATGACCGTCGAGTCGATAGCGACCAGGCCGGTCGTCAACATCAGCGAGATCAGCACCGGCCCGCGCTCGGAGCGGAACCCTACGGCGACCGGCGCCGTCATCCGGCCGCCACATCCCAGTCGGTAACGACCGGACAGCCAGACGTGTCCATACCGCTCACGCATGCGACGCTAATACCATCGCCGACAGGGTGCGACGGGGCCGAACGCGGCATCCCACGATGTCGGCGGTGAGGTTAGTCACGGCGTCGGAACTCGGGCGTGCGGCGGGCCGGCGTTACCGGACGGCTTGCGGTGACTGGCAGGATGATCGGGCTCTCGCGCCCAGCATTGCGCGCAGCGGAGGTGGCAGATGGATCGGCCAAGTTGGGCGCCGCCCGACGTTGACATCGAGCGTCCCACGGCGTCCCGCATCTACGACTACATGTTGGGCGGCTCGTACAACTTCGCCGCCGACCGAGAGGTGGCCGAGAAGGCGATCGCGGCGATGCCCGAGCTTCCCGCGGTCCTGCGCGAAAATCGTGCGTTCCTCGGTCGCGCCGTCCGCTGGCTCGCCGAGGACGCCGGCGTGACACAGTTCCTCGATCTGGGCTCGGGGATTCCGACCGTCGGGAACGTGCACGACATCGCAGGTCGCATCCACCCGGAAACGCGTGTCGTCTACGTCGACATCGACCCGATCGCGGTGGCGCACTCGCTCGCGATCCTGCGCGGCAACCCGAATGCCACCGCGATCCAGGCCGACCTGAGTGACCCGCCCGCGATCCTGGCCGACCCGGCCGTGACGGCCACGCTCGATCTCCGCCGGCCGGTCGCCGTCCTGCTGGTCGCGGCGCTGCATTTCCTGCCGGACAGCAAGCATCCGGCCGACGTCCTCGTCCGGCTACGGGAGTCTCTGCCGTCCGGGAGCTATGTCGCGATTACGCACGCCACCGAGGACGTGCAACCGATGACCGGGCAACGCGACGCTCAGGACGTCTATGAGCGATCGAATAACCCGGTCATCATGCGCACGTACGGCCAGATCGCGACGCTGCTCGATGGCTGGGATCTCGTGCCGCCAGGGATCGTACGATGCCCGGCCTGGCATCCCGACCCCGGTGACGAGGTGGGTCCGGAGGCGTCCACGTTTCCGGGCTACGCCGCGGTGGCTCGGATCAGCCCCCCGGAATCCGGGCCGGAAGAGCGTCTCTGATCAGGCCGTCGTCACGCCGCGGCCGCCGAACGAGCCGTCAGGTCGGGCTGACCGTGAGCACAATCTTTCCGCGGGTGTGTCCTTTGGCGAGCTCCGTGTAGGCGTCGCGGACCTCGTCGAGCGGGAACGTCGCGTCGATCGGCACCGTCACGGTGCCATCGGCGATCAGGTCGGCCACCTCCGCCAGCACGTCAGAGGTCGCGGCCGTCGACATTCCGTCCGCGTGGACATGGTGTTTCGCGGCCGCCGTGAAGTCGACGATCGTGTTGATCCGATCCGGTGCCACCCCGAGACTGACGGCGGCGTCGACGTAGCCCGAGCCGTGGGCGTCGATGAGCGCGTCGACGCCGCCGGGCGCGGCCGTACGGATCCGGTCGAGCATTCCGTCGCCGTACGCGACCGGGGTGACGCCAATCGACGTCAGCCAGTCGGCGTGCGAATCACTGGCGATGCCAATGACCGACGCACCGGCGCGTTTCGCGAGCTGTGCGGCCAGACCGCCGACCCCGCCGGCCGCACCGGACACGACCACGGTTTCGCCGGGCTTCGGAGCGACCGCCCGAACCGCCGCCGTCGCCGTCGCCGCCACCACGAACAGACCGCCCGCGACTTCCCAGGGCACCTCCGGCCGCTTCACTACGAGGTGGTCCTCGGGCACGAGCACGTAGTCGGCCTGCGCCGAGCGCTCGTCACTCCAACCGATGACGTCGTCACCGAGCAGGAATCCCGTCACGTCCGGGCCGACGCCCGTGACGACACCGGCGAAATCGGAGCCCTGACCGGACGGGAACGTCGTCGGGTAAATGGCGTCCATCGCACCCGTACGGATCTTGATCTCACCCGGATTCGTGCCAGCGACAACCACCCGGACCGCCACCTCGTCGCCGCCCGGGGTAGGTTCCGGCACCTCGGCGACGTGCAGGACGTCGACGTCTCCGTAGTGGTCGAATTGGATCGCACGCGGCATCGTTCGCCTCCCTCTCGTCTGACCCGATGCGACCACCGCGTTCTTATCGACCATGGGCGCCCGCCATACCGATCGACGTCAGTTCGCCGCCGGTGCCCGCAATCGTGACGACAGCTGCGCATCCCCATAAGCCTTATCCCGATCGGGATCGCGCGGCACGGCGGATGGGGGAAATCGTTGCGAGGATCTCACCGCCGGTTGGCGGCCGACGTCGCTATTCCCGTCGGCCCGACGTACCCGTATTTGTTCTGATTTCGATCTTGACCGCCCGGACGGTCGCGACCGGCGAACCAGCATGTGGCTACGGCAGTTAGTGGGACAATTGAGACTGCCTACGACGGGGGGCAGCTGTGTTCGAGGTCAATGACATCCGCGAGTGGCGCAATCACGACGTTGTCGACGCGACCGGTCACAAGGTTGGCACGCTCGAATCGGTCTACGTCGACACCGCCACCGATCTGCCGGCCTTCGCCACGGTCACCATCGGCATGCCCACACGGCGACGCCTGACCTTCGTGCCGTTGGACGGCGCCCGCGTCGGCCCTGGATACCTCCAGGTGACCCGGGCCAAGAATCAGATCAAGGGCGCCCCGACGATCGACGTCGACGGCGAGCTGCCCGCCCAGGACGAGCCGGCCATCTTCGCGCACTACGAGCTGACCTACGCACCCGGCTCCAGCGGAGAACGTCGCCTGGCCCGGCGCTGACGCTCAGGCAACCCCCGAGATGAGGTCGAGGTGGCGTTTTTCCTGCTCCTGATCATCGTGGCGATCGTCCTCGGCATCGTCGGCGTCGTGGCGCACGGGTTGTTCTACCTATTGATCATCGGCATCGTGGTGCTGATCATCGACCTCGTGTACGCCGCCGTCCGGTTCCGGCGGGGCGGACGGCGACCGACCCGCTGAGCTTCAGATGGTCGTGGGTGTATCCGGCGGGATCGACGCCGCAGCCACATCCGCCGACAACGCAGCGTCACGTGAGGACAGCACGCAGAATTCGTTGCCCTCCGGGTCGGCTAGCACGACCCACGACTGCTCGCCCTGCCCGATGTCGACATGCGTGGCACCGAGATCGACGAGCCGTCGCACCTCGGCGTCCCGATCGTCGGGCCGGAAATCGAGATGCAGCCGGTTCTTCACCGACTTGGGCTCCGGCACGGCTTGAAACAACAGGCCCGGCAGGCGGTCTTGGGCCGCCCGGATCTCGAACTCCTCGGGGTCGTCGTTGGCGACGACCCAGCCGAGCGCGCGCTGCCACCAGTGTCCCAGCTCCACCGGGTCGTGCGCATCGATGAGAAGCTGCTCCCATACGAGACTCATGGCCGCGACTCTAGAACGAAGCACCGACATCTAGCGGTCGATAGAGCAGCACCTCCCAGCCCGTCGCGCCCCAACCCGTCTTGCCGCCCGGTCGGCCGGGCTAGGGTCGGTGGCGTGGCAGATGCCCCGGTTTCGATCGACGCGGCCGACACGCTCGCGGAAGAGGTCTTCGGCTATTCGTTGAAACCGGCCCAGCGCGCGGCCGTCGCGGCGCTCGTGAGCGGCCGGGACACGCTTGCGGTCTTGCCGACCGGCAGCGGAAAGAGCGCCATCTACCAGATCGCCGGGCTCGCACTGGGCGGTCTGACCGTCGTGGTGTCGCCCCTGATCGCGTTGCAACGGGACCAGGCGCGTGGATTGGGCGCCCGCACCTGGCCCGACGGGCGGCCGTTGCGGGTGATCGCGCTCAATTCGACGCTGTCCGGCAAAGACCACGCCGACGCGGTGGCCCGACTCGGAGCCGGCGACATCGATTTTCTGATGCTCGGACCCGAGCAGTTGACGAATCCGGGCACCCACCAGGCGCTGCTGTCCAGTGGTCGGCCGATCTCGCTCGTTGCCGTCGACGAAGCGCATCTCGTGAGCGAATGGGGACACGACTTCCGGCCGGAATATCTGCGCGTTCGCGAGACGGTTGCCGCCGTCGGCCGGCCACCGGTGGTCGCGCTGACCGCGACGGCGTCGCTGCCCGTACAGGCCGATATCACGCGGCAACTGGGCATGACCGAACCGGCGGTGATCGTCGCGGACTTCGACCGCCCGAACATCCGCCTGTCGGTACGGGTGGCGCACGTACACGTTCCGGAGGAGCAGGCCGTCGTCGACCGTACGGTCGAAGTGGTGCTCGCCAACGACACACCGACGATCGTGTACGCGACGAGTCACGCGCGCTGTGAAGACATAGCCGAGCGGTTGCACCGCGACGCGTACCGGGCCGCGCCGTATCACGCCAGGCTGCCGGCGAAGCGGCGAGCCGAGGTGCAGGACGCGTTCTTCCGTGGTCACCTCGACGTCATAGCGGCGACGAGCGCGTTCGGCATGGGCATCGACAAGCCGGACGTACGCACGGTCGTGCACGCCGGTCCGCCGGCAAGCCTGGACGAGTACTACCAGGAGATCGGCCGGGCCGGGCGGGATGGTCGGCCGGCGCACGCGGCGCTCGTCTTCGACAGCCGGAGCCTACGCATCCCCCGGCTGTTCGCAGCCCGTCCAAAACTCGCGATGCCGGCCGTCCGATCGGTGGTGCGGGCGTTGGAAAGCCTGGGGCGCAACGATTCGATGACAGTCGCCGAACTCGTCGCGGCGAGCCACGATTCGCGCGGCGCTACCGAGCGGATCGTCGACGACATGGAGGAACTGGGGCTGGTCACCGTCAACGGTGGGCGGATCAGTGTCGCACCGGTCGGTTTGCACGACGACGCGACCGACGCCGTAGTCACCGAGAGTCGTCGCCGCGCCAGCGTGTTGAACAGCCAGGTCGACGTCGTCCGCCACTATGCCGAAACGGTGCAATGCCGGCGGGCCGAACTTCTTGCCTATTTCGGCGAGGAAATCGAGCCGCCGTGTGGAAACTGCGACAACGACGAGATCCTTGGCCGGCACCGCGGCCCGGACGCGACAACCGCCGCAACGAATGGACGGGCGGCGACATCACCTGAAGTGACCCGGAGGACGGCGGCACCGTCCGCGGCGACCCGGACGACGCCGGCTCCCGCGGACGTGACCGGTGCGGATGCCTATCCGGCCGCCGACGCGAGGGGTGCGGGTGCCCATCCCGCCACCGACGGGAACACATCGCGCGTCCTACCGGCGGTCGGAGGGGCCGTGAAGCACCGGCTGTGGGGCCACGGGACGGTGATGTCGGCCGACCAGCACGAGATGGTGGTTGCGTTCGAATCGGTCGGCTACCGCCATCTCACGACGGCCGTACTCGACACGGGACTCGTGTCGCTCGCCTGACGGCATTCCGGCATGGCGGCGCCGCGGTCGGGCGGCCCGCGCAGAACGTGAGTCCACCGACAGACTGTCGGGTTCGTGCGGCGTATGCACGACCGGACCTCGATACTTGATGCCATGCGCTTTCTCACCTCGCCACCCTTGTACGACCTCACATATGACGACGTGTTCATGGTGCCCAGCCGGTCGGCGGTCGACTCACGACTCGATGTCGATCTCGCGTCGGACGACGGCACCGGCACCACGATCCCCATCGTCGTCGCGAACATGACCGCCGTCGCCGGTCGCCGGATGGCCGAGACCGTCGCCCGACGGGGCAGCCTCGCGGTCATACCACAGGACATTCCGACCGACGTCGTTGCCGAGGTCACGTCGTGGGTGAAGAGCCGCGATGTGGTCTACGACACACCGATCACCCTCAGCCCCTCCGACACCGTCGGCGACGCGTTGACGCTGCTGCCGAAACGGTCGCACGGCGCCGTCATCGTCGCCGAGCACGGCCGGCCGGTCGGGGTCGTCACCGAACGCGACTGCGCCGAAATCGACCGTTTCACCCAGGTGCGTTCGGTCATGTCGACGAACCTGCTGACGATCGCGGCCGGAACGGCGATGGAGGACGCGTTCACCACGCTCGTCACGAACCACCGGCACGTCGCCCCGGTCGTCGACAGCGCCGGCCATCTCGTCGGCATACTGTCCCGCAACGGTGCCGTACGGTCGTCGCTCTACCGTCCGGCCGTCGACGCCAACGGCCGGCTGCGCATCGCGGCCGCGCTCGGCATCACCGGCGATGTCGCCGGCCGCGCGGACAAACTGCTCGCCGCCGGCGTCGACGTGATCGTGGTCGATACGGCGCACGGTCACCAGGACAAGATGATCTCGGCGCTCCGGGTCGTCCGGGCCATGGATCCGTCCGTACCGGTGGTCGCCGGCAACGTGGTGACCGCGGAGGCCGTACGGGACCTGGTTTCGGCCGGCGCCAACGTGGTGAAGGTCGGCGTCGGCCCGGGCGCCATGTGCACGACGCGCATGATGACCGGTGTCGGCCGGCCACAGTTCTCCGCCGTCCTGGAGTGTTCGGCCGCCGCACGTGAGCTCGGTGCGCACGTGTGGGCCGACGGCGGCGTCCGGCACCCACGCGATGTCGCGCTCGCCATCGCGGCCGGCGCGTCGAACGTGATGATCGGCTCCTGGTTCGCCGGCACGAACGAGTCGCCCGGAGAGGCGCAGCGCGACGGCGACGGCCGGCTCTTCAAAGAGAATTACGGCATGGCCTCGACCCGTGCGGTGACCCGCCGCACCGCGACCGACACCGCGTTCTCGCGGGCCCGCAAGGGATTGTTCGAGGAGGGCATCTCGACGTCGCGCATGTATCTCGATCCGCACCGCCCAGGCGTCGAGGACATCATCGACGAGATCGTCGCGGGCATACGGTCATCGTGCACGTACGCGGGCGCGGCAACCCTCGACGAGTTCCGTGAACGCGCAACGGTTGGTGTGCAGAGTATGGCCGGGTTCACCGAGGGGAAGCCGCTGCACGCAAGCTGGTAGTCGTCGGTCGGCAATTGTGTGAGCGCGAGCGCGCCGAGAGGACTCACCACGCGGTCGCACCCCGGTGTCATCGTCAGCCCGCGACGACCAGCCGGCCGTCGACGCGGCGTGGCAGCCGCCACGGATTAGCTGTCCGCAATGCGGGCGGCAGCAACGACCGCCCTGACGCCCTCGAGTTGTCCCACGTCACGCTTGACCGAGATGCTGCCGCTGCCGTCCGAGGCCGGCGATTTCGATCTCGACCACGTCGCCGGCCCGCAGGTAGGCGCCGTCGGCCCGGCCCATCGCCACCCCGGCCGGCGTTCCGGTGTTGATCACGTCACCCGGTCGCAGCACCATGAACTGGCTCAGGTACCACACGAGATGATCGACGCCGAAGATCATGTTCTTGCTGTTGCCGTCCTGCCGCAACTCGCCGTTGACCCACAGGCGCATCGCGAGATCCTGCGGATCGGGCACCTCGTCGGCGGTGCGGATCCATGGGCCGAACGGGTTGAACGTCTCACAGTTCTTGCCCTTGTCCCACTGCCCGCCGCGCTCGATCTGGAACTCACGCTCCGAGACGTCGTTACTGATGGCATAACCCGCAATCCGCGAGCGCGCCGCGGCCGGCGACTCCAGATATCGCGCCTCGGCGCCGATGACGACCGCGAGTTCCACTTCGTAGTCCGTTTTGCGCGACGCCCTGGGCACCAGCACCTCGTCGTCCGGACCGACCACCGTGTCTGGTGTCTTGAGGAACAGGACGGGCTCGGCCGGCGGAGTCGCGCCGGTCTCGGCGGCGTGGTCGACGTAGTTCAAGCCGATACAGACGATCTTCCCAATGCGGGCCAGTGGCGGCCCGAAGCGCTCGAAGGGCCCGATCGCCGGCAGGTCTCCGGCGACAAGCGCCGCGGCCGCCCGGCTCGGGCCGTCAACGAGGAACACCGGGTCGATGTCCGTCGTGATTGGGCGCAGATCGAACCACTCGTCGCCGTCGCTTACCGCTGGAATTTCGGCGCCAGCCGCGCCGATCCGGGCCAATCGCATCTGTTGCGGTTCCTTTCCCACGTGCCTATTCGGGTACGTCATTTTGCGGTACGCATGTCGTTCGTATCAGGCCGGCCCGGCCGGCTGTCCGCTGGCGGTCGGATCGTTCCACGGCGTGCGAAACGACGGCGGCCGGGCCAGCGTGCGCAGCGCGGAGCCGGAAATCTACTATCGCGTCCGGGAACGGGTGGCTAGAGCTCGGGCGACGGCCCCACGATGTCGTCGATCAGGCCGTACTCGCGGGCGTCGGAAGCGCTGAGAATGCGCCCAACGGACAGATCGTCTTCGACGCGGCTGCGGGTTTGCCCGGTGACCTCGGCGAGCGCGATGATCAGCTCCTCGAGCTCGCGCAGGT
>DATCXD010000644.1:0-3823 GCA_036566005.1 Micromonosporaceae bacterium
TGGAGCCGGCTCGACCGATCGCCACGATCAGCGTCGAGCCGGCACGGGCGAAACCGACCGGGGTGCCCGAGCTCGACCGCGTGCTCGGTGGCGGCATCGTCCCCGGTGCCGTCGTCCTGTTGGCCGGCGAGCCCGGCGTCGGCAAATCGACGCTGCTTCTCGACGTCGCGCAGCAGTGGGCGGTGGCCGGCGACTCGCCGAGCCTTGTCATCTCCGGCGAGGAGTCGACCAGCCAGGTCCGCCTGCGGGCCGAGCGGCTGGGCGCGCTCCATGAGCGCCTCTATCTCGCCGCCGAGACCGACCTCGAAGCCGTGCTCGGGCACATCGATGCGGTGAAGCCCGGCCTGCTTGTGATCGATTCGGTGCAGACGGTCTCGGCGCCCGGCACCGAAGGCGTCGCCGGCGGCGTCACGCAGGTCCGCGCGGTCACCGCGGCGCTCGTCGCCGTGGCCAAGGACCGCGGGATGGCGACCATGCTCGTGGGCCATGTGACGAAGGACGGCAATGTCGCCGGGCCCCGGGTGCTCGAGCACCTGGTCGACGTCGTGCTGCAGTTCGAGGGCGACAAGCACTCGTCGCTGCGGATGGTGCGCGGCCTGAAAAACCGGTTCGGCGCGGCGGACGAGGTCGGGTGCTTCGAGATGCACGAGGGGGGCATCTCGAGCCTGCCCGACCCGTCCGGGCTATTCATCACGCGCTATGCGGCCCCGGTCGCCGGCACGTGCGTGACGGTCGCGATGGAGGGTCGCCGCGCCCTCGTCACGGAGGTGCAGGCGTTGCTCGGTGCGACGGTGGCCGGGTCGCCGCGGCGTACGGTCAGCGGGCTGGACGGATCCCGGCTGGCAATGGTGCTGGCTGTGCTCCAGCGGCGCACCGAGGCACGCCTGCACGATCGGGAAGTATTCGCGGCGACGGTCGGCGGGATTCGCGTCGTCGAGCCGGCCGCCGACCTCGGTGTGGCGCTGGCGGTCGCGTCCGCCGCGCATGACCTGCCACTCGCGGCCGATCTGGTAGCGATCGGCGAGGTTGGACTGACCGGCGAGATCCGGCGGGTCGGTGCCGTCTCGCGCCGATTGGCCGAAGCGGCGCGACTTGGCTATCGGTTGGCACTCGTCCCGCCCGGGTGCGGGCCGGCGGCCGGACACAGTCCGCCATCCATGCGGGTGCTCGAGGTCGCCGATCTCCGGTCGGCGGTGCGATCTGCGGCAAGTGCGTCGGCTTAGATTGCGCGGCCACTCGACCGTCGATTAGCGACGCGTGGTTGCCAGCATGCGGATAACAGACCGCGTCAGATTCGCGTGAATTGGCACAGCGGAATATTGTGCTCACTCTGTGCTGATATGAAGGCGGCTGTGACGGATGTGGCGAGCGTCGCATCAGTAGACTGGACGGGTGCCAATGGATCGGGAGGCCCCGAGGCCGGGAGCAGCGGACTCGCTGCGCCCGATTTTGGCGTTGATGGCGCCGGGCACATCGTTACGTGATGGCTTGGAACGCATTCTCCGCGGCCGGACCGGCGCGCTGATCGTGCTGGGTTGCGACCAGACCGTCGAGTCGATCTGCACCGGCGGATTCTGTCTGGACGTCGAGTTCTCCTCCACCCGGCTGCGCGAGTTGTGCAAGATGGACGGTGCGGTGGTGATGTCGAGCGATGGCACCCGGATCGTCCGGGCCGCCGTACATCTCATGCCCGATCCGACGATCCCGTCGGACGAATCCGGCACCCGTCATCGCACGGCCGAGCGGGTCGCGAAGCAGACCGGTTTCCCCGTCATCTCGGTGTCCCAGTCGATGCGGATCATCGGGCTCTACGCCGGCGGGCAGCGCCATGTGCTCGACGACTCGGGCGCGATCCTGTCCCGGGCCAACCAGGCACTCGCCACCCTGGAGCGTTACAAGCTACGGCTGGATGAGGTCTCCGGCGCGCTGTCGGCATTGGAGATCGAGGATCTCGTCACCGTCCGGGACGCGATCGCCGTCGTCCAACGCCTCGAGATGGTGCGGCGGATAGCCGATGAAATCGCGGGCTACGTCGTCGAGCTCGGCACCGACGGTCGCCTGCTCGCACTACAACTTGAAGAACTCATGGTCGGCGTCGACGCGGACCGGGCGCTCGTCATTCGCGATTATCTGCCGAACGGCCGCAAGGCCCGTACGTTCGACGAGGCCGTCTTCGAACTCGACCTGCTGTCCGCCACCGATCTCATCGACCTCGTGCTCGTAGGCAAGGCGATGGGATATCCGGGCTCCTCCGACGCGCTCGACGCCGCGATCTCACCGCGCGGCTTCCGGTTGCTTGCGAAGGTGCCGCGCCTGCCCGGCACGGTCGTCGACCGGCTCATCGACCACTTCGGCAGCCTGCAGCGGCTGCTGGGCGCGACCGTCGAGGATCTGCAGGCGGTCGAGGGCGTAGGCGACGCCCGCGCGCGTGGCGTCCGCGAAGGCCTGTCCCGGCTCGCCGAGGCGTCCATTCTGGAGCGGTACGTCTGACGTGGAGGCCGCCGCTCACCGCTGAATCTCGAACGCCTTCGGGCTGCTCGTCTTCGTGCCGACGCGACCGATCAGGTCGTACGATCCGGGCGGGGCCGGCGTAGACGACGCCTTGCAGCCGTTGGTCGTGATGTCATAACTCGACCACTGGATCGTCGCCGACACCGCGTCGCCCGGATGGAACGTACGCACATCGTGCGGCTTCGGTCCGCCGGACGAGCAGTCGTCGGAGGACCAGATCTTCGTCGAGCCTTGCCTGATCATCAATTCTTCGGTCACCGAGCCGACATCCCTTGTGCACGTGCGTGACGATGTGTTCTGGATCTGCAGCTTGAGGATGAACGTACCCCCGTATTGCAGTTTGCCTGCGCCCGGCGATGTCGGCACGATCGACGTGGTCACCAGCACCTCGGAGTCGCCACAGTTCGCGCCCAATATGGACGGTTTCGGTGACGGCGCCGCGGTGGGTGGTGCCGTGGATGCGGTCGGCCTGGTCGTCGGCGTCGCCGGGGCGGACGCCGACACCGAAGGCCCGGATGGGAGTGACGATGTGGACGGTGCCGGCGCGATCGGAGAGGAGGCATCCGGACTCGCGTGCGCGCCCCGCGAACCGCCGCCGTTGGACGGGTTGGATCCGCACGAGTACACGATCAGCAGGATGATCAGGAGCAACCCGCCGAGTACGATCGCGCGACGCCGCCAGTAGACGGCGGGAGGCAGCGGACCAACCGTCAGTTTCATGATTGTCAACACCGTAGTACGTCGCCCGAATCGACGACCGCCGACGCGCCGCCGTCCATGAACGACTCCCGCCGCCGGGTCGAAGGCCGCACGGCGGAGGCCGGTGGCGCGCCCGTGCACCCGTCGCTAGCCACCCCGACCCGCTCCGGTAGCGGCGGCTCGTGCCAGGCTGAGGGCATCATGAGCGACCACGTCACATCCCCCACAACGCCCTCGCCTGCAGACCACGGGTCGGTGAGCAGCACTGCGTCGGTGCGTACCGTCGCAGGTTCTAGTGCCGGCGCTGTCGGTGGTGGCGGCGCTGTCGGCGGTGTCGACGGCATCGACGAACCAGCGATCGCCACGGACGCCATCGAATGGTTCGACCGCAACGCGCGCGACCTGCCGTGGCGAAGGCCCGAGGCGGGTGCATGGGGCGTCCTCGTCTCCGAGATCATGCTGCAACAAACACCCGTCAGCCGTGTGCTGCCGGCTTATGAGGCGTGGCTCGCGCGCTGGCCGACGCCGGCCGCACTGGCCGCGGACGAACCGGCGGAGGCGATCCGCGCCTGGGGTCGGCTCGGCTACCCGCGACGGGCGCTCCGGCTCCACG
>DATCXD010000648.1:0-5092 GCA_036566005.1 Micromonosporaceae bacterium
CGTCGCCGTCGCATGGCTTTTCGGCCACCTCACGCTCGGCCACCTCTTCGTGATCGGGGCCGTGTTGGGCGCGATCACTCCCTTCGGCGCTTCGGCGCGAATGCTGATGGTCCGGGCCGTCGTTCCACCCGGGCAGCTCACCCAGGCGCTGACGCAGGACGAGGTACGTACGGCGACCGCCGGCCTGGGTGGTCCCCCGCTCGGTGGCGCGCTGCTCGCCGTCAGTCGTGGTCTGCCGTTCGTGGTCACGACGCTGACCTTCGTGGTCTCGTTCGTCACGGCGCTCATCGTCCGGGTCCCGGGCACGAAAGCGGTGCCGGATCCGGCCCCTTCGACCGCGGACGCCCCGGCTCAGGCCCAGGCCCAGACCCAGACCCAGACCCAGGCCCAGGCCCAGGCGCCGACCCAGACCGACAACAGCGTGCTGGCCGGCCTGCGTACGTTGTGGCACGACCGTACGATGCGCGGCGCGATGCTGATGTTCAGCCTGATCAACGTCGGCGGCAACGCGCTGTTTCTGGCGGTCGTGGTGCTGCTGCAGGGCGGCGGCGCCTCGCCCCGCACGATCGGCATCGCGGTCGCCGGGGACGCGGTCGGCACGTTGCTCGGCGCTCCACTCGTGGGTCGGCTGCATCGTCTCCTCTCGCCCGGCTGGTTGCTGATCGGCGTCGGCCTGGCGTTCACGCTCCTGGTGCCGCTGCTGGCCGTACCGTTGGGTCCGTGGTGGGTGTTTGGCGTCCTTGCCGCCGCGATGCTCGGCGTGCCGTCGTTGCGCGTGTTGATCGATGTGCTGATCTTGCGACGCGTCCCGGACGAACAGCGCGGCCGCACGATCACGGCGTTCATGACGGTGCTGACCATCGGCATACCGTTCGGGACCTTGGCCGGCGGCCTGAGCCTGCAGTTCTGGGGGCCGACAACGACGATCCTCGCGATCGGCGTGCTGAACGCGACGGCGGTGACAATCGCGGTGAGCGATCGGCGCCTACGGGCCGTGCGGTGGCCCGCCTCGTGACGCCCGGTCGGTTGGCCGCGGCCGTGCGAACCGGTGAGACGACCCATCCATCCCGCGGTCACGCCCCGGAAACCGACGCAGCTGCCACAACTTGCTTGAACCACTTAACAAGTTGGAAACAATGGGGATACGCCGGGGCAATCGCCCGGACCTAGCGTTCTAGCATCCCGCCATATGCCCCTGCCCTCAGGAGGATGAGTTGTTCGCCAATGCCGAGGAGCTTCTGCGCTACGTCAAGGACGAAGGCGTAAAGTTCGTCGATGTCCGTTTTTGTGATCTTCCCGGGATCATGCAGCATTTCAACGTGCCGGCCGAGTCGTTCGACGAAGCGGTCTTCTCCGACGGCCTCGCGTTCGACGGCTCGTCGATCCGCGGCTTCCAGCAGATCCACGAGTCCGACATGCTGCTGCTGCCCGACCCGGCGACCGCGTTCGTCGACCCGTTCCGGGTCGAGAAGACGCTCGCCATGAACTTCTTCATCCACGACCCGTTCACCCGCGAGGCCTACTCGCGCGACCCGCGCAACATCGCCCGCAAGGCGGAAACCTTCCTCGCCTCCAGCGGCATCGCGGACATCGCGTATTTCGGCCCCGAGGCGGAGTTCTACATCTTCGACTCGATCCGGCACGAGACCGCGCAGAACAAGGCCTATTACTACATCGACTCGATCGAGGGCTGGTGGAACACCGGCGCGGAGGAAGAGGGCGGCAACCGCGGCTACAAGACCGCGTACAAGGGCGGCTACTTCCCGGTCTCGCCGGTCGACCACTACTCGGACCTGCGCGACGCGATGGTGCGCCGCCTCGTCGACGCCGGCTTCACCGTCGAGCGCTCGCACCATGAGGTCGGTACGGCCGGCCAGGCCGAGATCAACTACCGGTTCTCCACGCTTCTGCACGCCGGCGACCAGTTGCAGCAGTTCAAGTACATCATCAAGAACACGGCCTGGCAGAACGGCAAGACGGTCACGTTCATGCCGAAGCCGCTCTTCGGCGACAACGGCTCCGGCATGCACACGCACCAGAGCCTCTGGCTCGGCGGCGAGCCGCTGTTCTACGACGAGACGGGCTACGGTGGCCTGTCCGACATCGCCCGGTGGTACGTCGGCGGCCTGCTCCACCACGCGCCGTCCGTGCTGGCCTTCACGAACCCGACCGTCAACTCGTACCGGCGCCTGGTGCCCGGCTTCGAGGCACCGGTGAACCTGGTCTACTCGCAGCGCAACCGGTCGGCCTGCACCCGCATCCCGGTGACGGGTACGAACGCGAAGGCCAAGCGCATCGAGTTCCGGGTCCCGGACCCGTCGAGCAACCCGTACCTGGCGTTCTCGGCCATGTTGATGGCCGGACTCGACGGCATCAAGAACAAGATCGAGCCGCCGGAACCGATCGACAAGGACCTCTACGACCTGCCGCCGGACGAGTTCGCCAACGTGCAGCAGGTCCCCGGCTCACTGCCGGATGTCCTGGCCGCGCTCGAAGCCGACCACGAATATCTGCTCGATGGCGGCGTGTTCACGCCGGACGTCATCTCGACGTGGACCGAAATGAAGATCGCGAACGAGATCGACCCGGTGCGGCTACGCCCGACGCCGCACGAGTTCGCGATGTACTACGACGTCTGATCCGCTCGGCACCACGCGTACAGCACGTTCATCACGGCCCCGCCCCGGGGATCCCAGACATCTCCGGGGCGGGGCCGACGTGCGCCATCCCCACCAGCGTGTCGCGCATCCAGTCCAGCTCACGGCTGACGTATTCGGTGATGTCCCCGGTCTTGAGGTGCGCGGGCAAGACGTCCCACGTGTACGTCTCAACCTCCAGATGGTCGGAGAGCGGCGTGTCCGCGTGCACCGCCAGGGCCTCTTCGATACCGGGTCGCGTGGTACGCAGGCCGTCGAGGTCGGTCAGGAAGATCGGCAGGTGGAAGTGAGTCCGCCACTCGCGCCGGCCGGTCGGATCGGCTCGCCACGCCTCGATGGCGTCCGAGAGGTTGAGCCGACGGGTCAGTTTCCCGTCGCGTGACTCGGTCGTCTGGCTCAGATAGATGGTCTCGGCGAACGGCGTCAGCGCGTCGATGGCTTCGGACGTCACCTCCGGCACGCGGAGGGCCGCCGCCGCCTGAAACTTGAAGATCGGCACGCCCGAGTCACGCAACAGCCGGAGCGAGGCGGCGATGTCCTCGAATTGGACCGACTGATGACAGATGTCGAACACGACGCCGAGATGACGCCGTACCAGTCCCACGACCTCGCTGGCCGGCAGGCCGGTGAGCCGGGTCAGCCGCCCGATGCCGTCCGCTGACCAGACGTGATCCTGGAAATAGCGCACGGTCTCCGCGGTCGTCTCGAGGAAACAGTACGGTTCCGGTTCCAGAGCGAGCTTGACGCGACGGCCGGTCCGTCGCTCGACGTCGACGAGATGCGACACCACGCGGAGCAGATTCTCGGTGAGCCGGCCGACGTCGCCGTCGCGAGTCACGTTGGGACGGAAGGCCAGCGGCGCGGTCTGGATCGATGGTGCGACCGACGGCGGAGTGATCTCGGCGAGGATGTCGGCGACCTGCATCGTGTAACGGACGCGATCCTCGGTGAACCAGTCGGGCTCGTACACCTGCTCCATGACGACGCGGCCCTTGAACGGTCCGTACGGGAACGCATTGACCGTGAACACGTACATGTTGTGGTCGTCGAGCCACCGACGGAACCGGACCCGCTCGTCATGGTCGGCCGTCAACGTTTCCGCCGACGCTGCCGAGATCCGCAGCGACAGCCCGTACGGTGAGTCGGGTGACAGGCGAGCCTTGACGGCGGGTGCGAACGTCTCCACGCTCTCGCGCATCTCCGCCCAGGTATCACCCGGATGCACAAGGGTGGAGTACGCGAGATGACCGAGCCGGCCTCCAAGGAACACGGTGAACCCCCGACGCTAGGTGGTGACGTCCTACGACGTGAATGGCAGCGCGACCCCGGACCCGCCGTACCGGTGGTCAGACAGGGGAAGTTTCAGCCGGCGCCGCCACGCGCCGGGTGTTGATGTGGGATTGGCTGTCGCGTTCGGTGTTGAGGTATCCACCGGCCGTGTAGTAGCGCTTGCCGGCAACCAACAACTCTTCCGCCGGGAACTTGGTGATCACCTCGCATCCGGTCTCGGTCACGATGAGCTCCTCCTCGATCCGGGCCGCCCCCCATCCATCGTCGGACGGCCAATACGTCTCCAGCGCGAACAGTTGGCCGACCTCGAGAGTCTCGGGGTTGTCGATCGAGGTGAGCCGGCTGAAGATCGGACGTTCCCAGATGCTCAAGCCGACACCGTGGCCGTACTGCAACGCGAACGCCGCTTCCTCGTCCGGGAAACCGAACTCCTGCGCCGTCGGCCAGACCTGGACGATCTCGGCCGTGGTTGCGCCCGGCTTCACCAGGGCGATGGCGTTGTCCATCAGCTCACGGCAGATCTTGTACGCACCACGCTGCGCCGCCGAAGCGCTGCCGACGGCGAAGGTGCGGTAGTAACACGTCCGGTAACCCTGATAGCTGTGCAGGATGTCGAAGAACGCCGGGTCGCCCGGCCGAATCAGGCGGTCGGAGAACACGTGCGGGTGCGGCGAGCAGCGCTCCCCGGAGATGGCGTTGACGCCTTCGACGTGCTCAGATCCGAGGTCGAAGAGCTTCTTGCTCACGAGGCCGACGCATTCGTTCTCCCGGACTCCCGGCCGGAGGAATTCGTACAGATCCTCGTACGCGGCGTCGACCATCGACACGGCCTGCGTGAGAAGCCCGATTTCGTCGACCGTCTTGATGCGGCGCGCCTCCAGGAAGAGTTGCTGACCATCGACCACTGGGATGCCGAGGGCGTGGAGTGCCAGCAGGACGGGCGGCTCGATGATGTCGACGCCGATCGGCTGGCCCTGCAGTCCGAAGTCGGCCATGACCTGGGCGACCTTGGCGGCCACGTCCTCCGCCCGTCCGGCACCGGGCGAGATCGCACCGCGAAGGGTGGAGATGCCGGCGCGGGCGCCATAGTGCGGACCGCGACCGGCGGCGTCATGTGGCTCGTCCAGCCACGGTGCCTGAAGCTG
>DATCXD010000650.1:0-4158 GCA_036566005.1 Micromonosporaceae bacterium
GACCCGGACGCGTACGGTCTCGCCGTCACCAACCTCGCCGGCAAAACCATGGTCGACCGGCCCGACCTCGACCGACGTTGCCAGGGTCTCCCCCGCGACGAAGTCCCGGAACGTGTCGATGGCGGCGGCGACCGTTTCCGGCGCGTCGACGGTCAGCGTGATCCGGTCGGCCACATTGAGATCCGCTTCGCGCCGGGCCTGCTGCACCACCCGGACCACGTCCCGAGCCAGGCCTTCGGTCTGCAACTCCGGCGTGACGTGCGTGTCGAGCACGACGACGCCTTCGCCGCCCGGCAACGACGCCGACCGCTCCGGATCGGCGGCCACGAGTTTCAACTCGTACTCGCCGTCCCGCAGTTCGACCCCACCGGCCACGACGACGCCACCGGCGACCGCCCAATCGCCGGCCTTGACCGCCTTGATCACGCCCTGCACCGCGCCACCGAGGCGCGGGCCGAGCGCGCGCGGCACCAGCGACAGGACCCGCTCGCAGTAGTTCGCGACGGAGTCGGTGAGCACGACCTGCTTCACGTTGACCTCATCGGCGATGAGATCGGCGAAGTCGCGGAGATCCTGGGCATCGGCCGTCGCCACGGTCAGGCTGGGCAGCGGCAACCGCACCCGCAGCCCGCGCGCCTTGCGCAGGGACAGCGCGGCCGAGGAGATGTCGCGAGTCGCGTCCATCGCAGCCACCAGCGCGTGGTCGGCCGGGAAGGCGTCGACGGCCGGCCATTCGGTGAGGTGCACCGAGCGCCCGCCGGTCAGGCCGCGCCAGATCTCCTCGGCCGTCATCGGGGCCAGTGGTGCCATCACCCGCGCGACCGTTTCGAGCACGGTGTAGAGCGTGTCGGCGGCATCCTGGTCGCCGGCCCAGAAACGGTCGCGCGACCGGCGGACGTACCAGTTGGTCAGGGCGTCGAGGAACGTACGGACCGACGCGCACGCACCCGAGATGTCGTTGTCGTCGAGCCGGGTCGTCGTATCCTCCACCAGCTCACGGGTCTTCGCGAGCACGTACCGGTCGAGGACGTGGGGTGAGTCCGTCCGCGCCGCCGCCGAATACGACTCCGCGTTGGCGTAGAGCGTAAAGAAGTAGTACACGTTCCACAGCGGCAGAAGGATCTGTCGCACCGAATCGCGGATCCCGACCTCGGTCACGGCCATATCGCCACCGCGTAGCACCGGCGACGACATCAACGTCCACCGCATGGCATCCGAGCCATAGCGGTCGAACATTTCGTACACATCGGGGTAGTTGCGAAGACTCTTGGACATCTTGCGACCGTCGTCGCCGAGCACGACGCCGTGCACGATCGCGCTCGAGAACGCGGGCCGATCGAACAGCGCCGTGGCCAGCACGTGCATGGTGTAGAACCAGCCCCGGACCTGGCCGATGTACTCGACGATGAAGTCACCCGGGTAGTGATTCTCGAACCACTCGGCGTTCTCGAATGGGTAATGCACCTGGGCAAACGGCATCGACCCGGACTCGAACCAGCAGTCGAGCACCTCCGGCACGCGACGCATGGTCGACGTGCCGGTCGGGTCGTCCGGGTTGGGCCGCGTCAGTTCGTCGATGCCCGGCCGGTGCAGATCGACGACCTTCACGCCAAAATCCTGCTCCAGCTGTTCGAGTGACCCGTAGACGTCGATGCGTGGATACTGCGGATCGTCCGACTTCCAGACCGGGATCGGCGAACCCCAGAACCGGTTGCGGCTGATCGACCAGTCGCGCGCGTTCGCCAGCCACTTGCCGAACGAGCCGTCGCGCACGTGCGCCGGCGTCCAGTCGATCTGCTGATTGAGCTCGCCCATGCGGTCCTTGAATCGGCTGACCGCGACGAACCACGACGAGACCGCCTTGTAGACGAGCGGCGTGTCGCAGCGCCAGCAATGTGGGTACGAGTGCACGTAGGAGTCCTGCCGTACCAGCACGCCGCGCTCGCGCAGCTCTCGCAGCAAGGGCTTGTTCGCTTCGAACACCTGCATGCCTGCAAAGCGCGGTGCGACGCTGGTGAACCGCGCCCGATCGTCGACGGTGAGCACGGTCGGGATCCCCGCCGCCGTGCAGACCCGCTGGTCGTCCTCGCCGTGCGACGGCGCGACCTGCACGACGCCGGTGCCGTCCTCGACCGACACGTAGTCGTCGACCAGCACCGTGAACGCGTTCGGGTACGGCCGCATCTGCTCGACCAGGAAGTCGAAGATGGGCTCGTAGCGCCGGCCGGCCAGCTCGGTACCCTTCATCGCCGCGACCGGTACCGCGTCGGCGAACTCCTTCTGGTACGCCGAAAGCCGCGCCTCGGCGAGGATGTACCGCTCCCCGTCCTTCTCGAGCACCACGTAGTCGATGTCCGGACCGACCACGAGCGCGACGTTCGGGACCAACGTCCACGGCATCGTCGTCCAGGCCAGGATCTTCTCGCCGGTCTCGAGCCGGAACCAGACGGTGGCCGCCGGGTCCTGCCGGTCCTGATAGACGTCGTCCATTCTTGTCTCGGTGTTGGACAACGGCGTCTCGCAGCGCCAGCAGTACGCGAGCACGCTGAAGCCTTCGTAGACGAGACCCTTGTCGTAGAGGCGCTTGAACGCCCACATGACGCTTTCCATGTAATCCAGATCGAGCGTCTTGTAGTCGTTGGCGAAGTCGACCCAGCGCGCCTGGCGGGTGACGTACCGCTCCCAGTCCTTGGTGTACTGCAGCACCGAGGTCCGGCAGGCGTCGTTGAACTTCTGCACACCCAGCTCGAGGATCTCGGCCTTCGTGGTGATGCCGAGCTGCTTTTCGGCCTCGACCTCGGCCGGCAGACCATGGCAGTCCCACCCGAACCGGCGCTCGACACGGCGACCACGCATCGTCTGATACCTCGGGACGAGGTCCTTCACATAGCCGGTCAGCAGGTGGCCATAGTGTGGCAGCCCGTTCGCGAACGGCGGCCCGTCGTAGAAGACGAACTCGTTCGCGCCCGCAGGTCCCGGATCGCGGCCGTCGATGCTCGCCTGGAACGTCTTGTCACCGGCCCAGTAGTCGAGCACGTCGCGTTCGAGTGACGGCAACGACGGACTGGCCGGCACGCCGGCGTCGGGCTGGTGTTTTGGGTACATCGGGGCGGGTCTCCTCGCTGGGCTGCTCGTCGTTCGGCACGTCGGTGACGGGCCGGTTGGGCCCATCGTTCGTGCGAGGACGAGCATGGCTGCCCGCGGTACCACCCCGCTTGGCGCTCATCGGCGATTTCTCGTCGAGCGCCCGCTCATTGGCGATCGGCTGTGACGGGCCAACCCGTCCGGTTCTACTGAGGTCGTCGGCCCCGCGGCCGCTGACCCGTTCTTCCGGAGGCTCGCCGGTGATAGCCGGGTCGAAGCCTGTGCACCAAGCGTACCGGACATTGGGCGTGGAATTCACCTCCGTTATCTGCCTCACCACCCGGGTCGAGCCGCCGACGATCGACAAGGCACACTCTGGATCGAAGGGAGGCATCGACGTGGGTGTCAAGGATCGGCTGGTGGCCAACGCCGCCCGGGCGACGCTGAACCTCGTCGCGGCGGTCGCCTTCGTCATCCTCGCGCTCACTGCCCACGACGTGATCGGTTACGTCCTAGCCGGTGTCACGCTCGCCGGCGTCGCCTGGCAGACCCGGCACGGCTCCCGTGCCACGATCGCGCCGCAGTTGCTGATCGCGGCGGGTCTGCTCGCCGCCTACCGATCCGCCGTCGACGTGTCCACGGCCGGCCTGGCGCTGACGGGTGCCCTGGTCGTGCTCGTGATCGCGAACCAACCGATCTTCGCCGACACGGTCGATCGGCCGACCGCCGACGCCGCCCGCCTGCCGGGCTTCCGGCCGAAGCGTCGACTCCTGGCGCCGCCGGCCGCCGTCTATGTCGCCACCCCGGTGCTGCTCCTGCTCGTGGGCGTGTTCGCCGTGGCGGAACTGTCGATCTGGCCGCTCACCGCGATCGTCGCGATCGTGACCGCCGGCACCGCCGTGGTCGGTGCCCAGGCATTACGGGTACGCATCCACGGCGTACGGCAATCGGGTCGGGAGATCCACTCGGCGCTGGCGGCCTTCGACGCGTCGTTCGCGTTGCACTTCAGCGCTCCGGACAACACGGAATACCACGTCGCCATGTGGCAGCCCTATCTCGAGCGGATCGGACGGC
>DATCXD010000668.1:0-4353 GCA_036566005.1 Micromonosporaceae bacterium
GACCAAAAGGACAAATCGGGTACGGGTCGGCGTCATCCTCCCGTACCAGCGCATGAGGTTGTGGCCCGCTACCGCGATGCGGCGACCGGTGCGCGCGCGGCGCGAGGCACCGTCGCCCGGACGGCGCCGAACCGCTCGGCCCGCAACCGATCCGGCCACGTGTCATCGATCGGATCGAGCTTGTCTTGGCCGGTGGCCCACGCGATCAGCAGATCGGCGAGGGCTGGGTTGCGGGACAGGGCGGGTCCGTGCGAGTACGTGCCGATGACACTGCCCTGCCACGCGCCCTCGGTCGTGCCGTCGTTGCCGATGCCGGCGGTCACCCGCGCGAACGGCTTCGCATCGGGTCCGAGTCGCGTCCGGCCGCCGTGGTTTTCGAATCCGGTCAGCGGCGGCAGCCCGAGGTCCGGGTCGATGTCGCCGACGAGCTCGCCGACGGCCCGGGTCCGCCCGCGATCCGACGTGATGTCCAGCAGCCCGAGGCCGGCGTGCTTCGTGCCCTTGGCCGAGAATGACGCGCCGAGCAACTGATACCCGGCGCACACGCACAGCACCACGGCGCGTTGGTCGACCGCCTTGTGCAGACCACGGTCGGCGTTCAGCCGCTGGGCGGCCAGAGCCTGCGGGCCGTCCTCGCCGCCGCCGAGAAGATAGATGTCGGCCTTTGTGGGCACCGGCTCGTCCGAACGCACCTCGATGGTCTCGGCCGGCAATCCGCGCAGGTCCGCCCGGCGGGCGAGGATCAGCATGTTGCCCCGGTCGCCGTAGGTGGACAGCAGGTCCGGATAGATCCAGACGATCCGCAGCGCACTCTCGTTCGCCGAGCTTGCCGTGGTGGCGCGGTCAGTTGACACGGTCCAACTCCGCTCGGATGTCCTGGAACGCGGTGTAGTTCGCGATGACCTCGACGCGGCCGGCCGGCACCGACCGCAGCGCCTCGCCGAACGAATCGACGTGGCTGAACGGGATGTCGTTGATGTCGAGGCGCACCGCGAGGTCGTAGGCGCGTTCGCCGGTGATCAGTACACGCCGGCCCTGCAACGGCGAGAAATCGACGTCGAAAAGCCACGACGTGTCCAGGCCGTCCGGGTCGCGGGAGTTGATGGACAGCAACGTCGGCACGTCGTCGGCCATGTCGAACGCTTCGAGCCAGCCGGCCGGATTCTTCGCCAGGAGCAGCCGGACGTCCCGGCCGTCGCGTTGGACTTGCGCATACCGTCCGGCTATCGACACCACCTGCGCCAGCCGGGGCGCGGCGAGCCCGGGATCGACGCCGAACTCGGCGGCCACGGCGAGCGCGGTAGCGGCGTTGGCCCGGTTCACCCGGCCCGGCAGCTGAAGGTGGATCGCGTGCGTACGGCCGGTCGGGTCGATCACGGCGTCGCCCTCGACGCGCCACTGCGGCGTCGGCCGGCGCAGCGTGCATCCGGTGCACCACCAATCCGCACCGTCCGATCGGGCCGCATCCGCAGTTCGTTTGTCCGGTGTTGACGCAGCCGGCGTTGCCGTCGAGGTGACCGACGGGATGACCGGCAGACCCGGTATGGTGTCGGCCACCGTCTGCGGGGTCGCGATCGGTGCCAGCACCGGCGTCGCCGGGTTTGACCCCGCGCTGCCGAGCGGGCGACCGGCCGGGTGGGCCGCCTCCGGCACGGGCACCGTCGGCATCAGCATGGTCCGCTCATCCACGGACCCGGCGTGATCGGCCGCGCTCGCGCGGGTTGGGTGGCCGGGGCGTCCACCGTTGTCGGAGCCGGGCACAGCGGTGATCAACTCGGTCGCACCGTCGAGTGCTCCGCCGCGGGCGGCGACGACGGTCACCTCGTCCACGACTTCAACCCCAGCCGGCGTCTCCGGCGGGTCGGCAACCGTGCTCGGTGATGCAGCCGGCACGGTGGCCATGGCCGCACCGGGCGATTTCGGCCGAACAACCGGCTCGGCGGTGGCGATAGGCGCCCGTGCCGACCCGGGGTCGGGTGCGACCGGCAGGTCACCGGGGGCGGACCCGTCATCGGCTGCCCCGTCGCCGGCGACGGCGCGCTCGATATGCGATCCACATTCCGGGCATACCCACGAGTCGTCGTGCCACCGCTGGCCGGCGGCGACCCATGTGACACCGGCACCGGCACCGGTTGCGCCGGCGGCCGCCCACGTGATCATCGGGTCGTCCGCGTTCGCGACGACGTGTACGGGATGCTGCGCGAGCGTACGTCGCCAGAGGTCGGCCATCATGGCGACCTCTTTCGCGCGGTCGAGCTGGTCGCGGCTCAGGTTCAGCAGCGCGACGACCTTCGGCTGGGTCGACGCGAGCACCTCGGGCAGATAGTGCTCGTCGACCTCGAGAACCGCGTATTCGGTGCTCCCGGCCCGGGCCAGCGCGGACGTGTGACCGGTCGGCATGTTCGCGCCGAGCGAGTTGGTCGCCACGTCACCGAGCACGCCCATCGCCGCTGCGGTCAGGCGCGTCGTGGTCGTTTTGCCATTCGTGCCGGACACGAGCGCGATCTGCCGCCCGGCGGCCAGGTTGGCCAGCAGATTCGGATCGATCATGAGGCCGAGCCGGCCGCCGATCACCGACCCGTCGCCGCGGCCCGTCACGCGGGACAGGGCGGCCGCGCCGAGCGACACCGAGGTGGCGAGTTTGGCGCGCAGCGGCTTCTTCGTGCTCACCGGGCAAGGGTATCGGACCCGGCCGAAGCGGCATATCGATCCCGCGGGGGCTGCTGTGCGCTCAGGAGTGCGTACGGAGCGCGACAAATGGAACAAATACCCTGCTCAGTACCCACGCTTCGAACGCCATGCGGCTCGGCGTTAGCGGCGATCGGAGAATGTGGCGATCGGCAGCGACAGAGCGAACGGCTGCGCCACGTCGATCACGTCGTCGAACTCGCCGGTCGAGGTGTAGACAGCCGACCCAGCGTCGAGCCGGTAGGTCGCGACCCGTACGCCGCCGTCGGTCTCCACTCGCGAGAAGTACGGTATGCCAGCCTCGGCGTAGAGCGCCGGCTTCATGATCCGGTCCATCGCCAGCGATCCCGGCGAGACGATCTCCACGGCCAGCACGACCTCGGACGGCAGGTAATGCGACACGTTGCGCTCGGTCGCGTCAGCGGTCGCTACCAGCACATCCGGCGTGAGTGAACGGCGTCGATTGATGCGCACATCGACGGCTTGGGTGACGGCGAGTTCGGGCGGGCACAGCGCGTCCAGCGCTGCGAAAAGCCGGCCGGCCAGGCGCTGATGACCGGTGGTGGGTGATGGCGACACGATCGGCACTCCGTCGATCAGCTCATAGCGACGCCCATCGTCCGGTAATGCGTCGAGGTCATCGGTCGTCCACTCACCCGGCGCCGGCATGTCCCAGTCGATCGCCACGGACATCCCACGCCTCCCTTCGCCGAACGCCAATCACGATACGCCGATCGCTCGGCAGCACCGGAGTTATCCACATCGCCCTCGGCGCGGCGTCCGACGGCGTATGCACGACGTATCCGCGACTTATCCAGCACGACTCCGCGACGAATCCGCGACGAATCCGGCTACGGCTCGAATCGGTAGCCCATGCCCGGCTCGGTGATAAGATAGCGCGGCTTCGATGGATCCGGTTCGAGTTTCGCCCGCAGTTGAGCGACGTACACCCGCAGGTAGTTCGTCTCCGACTCGTACCGCGGGCCCCACACCTCCTGCAGCAACTGGCGTTGGCCGACGAGCCGGCCCGGGTTGCGTACCAACACCTCCAGCAGGTGCCACTCGGTCGGCGTCAGTCGTACGTCGGCGCCGTCGCGGGTCACCCGTCGAGCGGCCAGGTCGACGGTGAACGCGTCGGTGACGGTGACCGGCGACTCGGCTACCGCCGGCGGGGCCGCCCGTCGCAGCGCGGCCCGGATCCGAGCGAGCAACTCGTCCATGCCGAACGGCTTTGTCACGTAGTCGTCCGCGCCGGCGTCGAGTGCGCGCACCTTGGCCGGTTCGAGATGGCGGGCGGACAGGACGATGACCGGGACGGCGAGCCAACCGCGGATGCCCTCGATGACGTCGACGCCGTCCATGTCGGGCAGACCGAGATCCACGATCACGAGATTCGGCGGGTGCTTGGTCGCGGCGGCGAGCGCATCCGTACCGTTCGTGGCCAGGTCGACGGTGTAGCCCCGCGCCGCGAGATTGATGCGGAGCGCCCGCAGCAGCGGCTGGTCGTCGTCGACGACGAGGATCCGCGTCACGTCGTCACCTCGTCACGTCGTCACGTCATCCGAGCCGACGGTCGGCAGCGTCACGGTCATCGTGAGGCCGCCGCCGCTGGTGTCGGACGGGATGAGGGTCCCGCCCATCGCTTCGGTGAAGCCCCGGGCAATC
>DATCXD010000682.1:0-2169 GCA_036566005.1 Micromonosporaceae bacterium
CGCCACTCCGGTTCGCCATTCGTCGCCATCACACTGCTCCGCATTCATTTGTCCGGGGGGTTGTACCGGGCACACGCTGCACCGATGCCGTCCCTTGATGGCTGGTGGCTACCCCCGTGGCAGATTCGGCAAACGGAGCGCACCCCTCGGGGTCGACGCCCAGCCGGCCCGCGGGATCACCCACGGGCCGGCGGCGCTTCTATCGGGCTACCCCGGTCTATCGGGCTACCCCGGTCCATCGGGCTACCCCGGTCTATCGGGCTACCCCAGGAGCCCGGCGATCGGGAAGAGCGGGAAACGGACGACCTGTGGATCGTGGTCGGACGTCTGGTTCGCGAACTCGGCATTAATGTGGACGATGTCGTACTCGTGCGGCTCGGCCGCGAGCGCGCCGGAGATCAGGATGTGGTCCAAAATCTCTGAATTGCCCTCGAAGTCGTAGCTGTACTGTTCCGGCGCGGGAAGCGTACGAGGCAGGTCGGTCAGGTAGCCGTCACCCACAAGGATGTCGGCCGTCTGGCTGAACTGGAAGTCGTTCAGGTCGCCGAGCGACACCACGGCCGCGTTCGGGTTCGCGGCCCGGATCTGGTCGATGAAGGACCGTTCGAGCGTGGCCTGCTGGTGCCGCTGGACCGCGCTGGGCTCGGCGATCGGCTGGAACCGGCCCATGAGCGGATCGTCGCCGCCCTTGGAGTCGAAGTGGTTCCCGATGACGATCACTTGCCGGCCCTTGAACCGGAACTCGCCGACCAGTGGTTTGCGCGAGTCGTCCCAGGCCGCGTTGGTTGGGTCGATCAGGCCCGGCGACTGGGTCAGCTGCGCGGTCCCCAGCACCTTCTTGACGCCGACCGCGCTCGTCGCACTGCCGCCGGGACGGTCCACGAACTGCAGCCCGCCGTCCGTACGGAACAGGAACGCGACCCGGATGTTGCCGCCCGGCTGGCCGCCGTTCGTGTCGTTGACCGGATCGATTTCGCGGTAGGCGTACGTCGGTCCGCCGGCCGCCGTGATGGCGGCGACGAGCTTGTCGAGCGTCACGTTCGCCGCGACCACGCCGTCGTCGGCGGCACCGTCGTTGTCCTGGATCTCTTCCAGCGACACGATGTCCGGCGACTGCAGGTTGTGTACGAGTCCGGTGGCGAGCCGGTCGAACTTGTCCTGCGGATCGGTCGGCGCGAGGTTCTCCACGTTGTACGTCGCGATCGCCAGCTCGAGCGGACCCTGCTTCTGGGTCACCTCGGGCTGGATCGTGCTCGGCGTGACGGTCGGCGACGTGAGCGGGTGGAGATAGTAGTTGCCGAAGTCGTAGTCGAGCACGCCGATGGTGGGACCGGGGAAGGTCGCGCCGACGCTGACCTGCGGGACCGGCGCGAGCGTCGAGTCCATGATGATGCGCTCGGTGTTCGGGTCGGCGTACGAGGCGTAGAGGACGCCGCCGCGCGGAGTGCGTGTCGCGTTCGAGCCGGCCGGGATGATCGGGATCTCGCCGAACGTGTTCGTCGGCCCGACCGCCTGCGCGTCGTTGACCTGGACGAGCATGCCCTCCATCGACTCGTAGAAGTCGAGCGCGTTCACGCTCGGGTCGAACGGCGCCTTTTCCACGTCGCCGGGGGCGTCCGTACGGGGCACGTCCGGAGCGACCCGACCGCCCGGGCCGATGACCACCGGCGCCGGGAGCGTGACGCCGCTGCTCACGACGGTCACCGTCGGGCTGCCGAGTTCGGTGTTCGACAGGTTCGACGCGTCGCCACCCGGCCGGAACTCGCTGACCGTACCGCTGACCAGCACGCTGTCCGCGACCGCGACGGACGGCCTCGAGCTGGTGAAGACGAACAGGCCCTCACTGGTCGCGATGTTGTCGTCCGGCTGTGGATCCTCGAACCAGAACCCGTTCGTGCCGACCGCCGTCACGACGCCCGGTACCGACGTGACCTTCTGACCCACGAGCGGCGAGCGGTGTGCCGCTCCCTGTATGTCGTGGATGAACGCGGACGTCGGCGGCGGGTTGCCGCCACCGCCGCCGGGGCCCTCGCCGGCCGAGTTCTGCGGCGCGGGTGTGCCGGCCGTGAAATCGGCGGCGTTGTTGTCGGTGTCGGTCGCTCCACCGGCGGCGCGCAGGTCCGCCGTGGTGTTGGACAGGCCGGGCGCGGCCGCTGTCTCGAAGTCGTT
>DATCXD010000270.1:0-3527 GCA_036566005.1 Micromonosporaceae bacterium
CGCCCGCGGCGAGGGTACGCGTGGCCGCCAGCCCCGCGGCGCCCGGCTCGACGACGCGGCGGAAGTCGAGCACGTCGTGCAACTGATCGCCCATTTCCCGCGCGAGCGCAGCGGCCTCGTCCGGCCCGGCGGCCGGTCGAAGCGCGTCACGATAAACGACGAACGTTCCACCGGCCCGGCCACGGCGCGTTTCGAGGTAGCCGGCGTCACGCAGCGCCGCGATCGCCTCGCGCAACGTCACCCGACTGACGGCCAGCCGCTCGGCCAATTCGCGTTCGGGTGGGAGCTGATCGCCGACCGCAACCATGCCCAGCCGGATCGCCTGCGCGAGGCGAGCGACCGTGATCTCGAACGCGTTGCCGCCACGCACCGGACGCCAGACCGCCGCAGCCCCGCTGCCGGACGTTCCCGGGCGGCTGGCGAGGGCGACCCCGAGTCTCGCCGCGCCGTCCACGCGCTCGACACTCACCGTCGCTGGATCACCCATTGCCCCCGCACTCCTCGGCCGTCGCCTCGACCCTATGCCGGGCGGATTCGAGTGCCGCTCCCGCCCGGCATCGTCCGTGCGGTCGGCGTTACGCCGTCGGGTCGTCACCGTCCGACGAGTCTGTGGCCGTCCCGGCCACGGCCAGGTCGGCCGGACCGACGCCGACGCCGGACTCTCGCGGCACCGGCACGCCGGTCGCATCGGCGAGCGTTTCCCCGTCGATGTTCTGCCGGGGACCGGTGAACCAGTTCTTCGCCGACGTCGCCCACCACAGCCACGCCCCGCCGAGCACAACCGCGACGGCGACGATCGTGTAGTTGAAGTTCGAGCCGGTGATCGGGTAGGTCGTGGGCAGGATGAACAGGATGCAGATGATCCCGACCCAGACGACCGCGGTCCAGCCGATCGGCTTGCTCCAGCGTCCGAGGTTCCATGGACCGACCCGGAAGTCCTTGTCCCGCAGCCGAAGGAAGACCGGGATGACGTACGCGACGTAGAGCCCGATGACCGCGATCGCCGTCGTCGCCGTGTACGCGATGATGCTGTGTAGCGCAGGCAGGACGAGGATCGTCGAGCAGACCACGCAGAGCCAGATCGAGTTCGTCGGCGTGCCGGTCCGCGGGTTGACCCGGCTCCACCAGCGCGAGCCGGGCAGCGCGCCATCCCGGCTGAAGGCGAAAGCCATGCGTGAATTCGCGGTTACTGACGCCATGCCGCAGAAGAACTGCGCGAGCACGCAGATAAACAGCAGGAACTCACCGGTGTGCCGGCCGGCCGCGTCGATGAAGATCTGCGCCGGCGGGAATGCCGCGTTCAACTCGCCCGCGTAATCCTGGATCGCCCAGGTCACCGCGAACAGCAGCAAAAAGCCGGCGACAACGGACACGACGACGGACATCACGATGCCCTGTGGCGCCTGGCGCGACGCGTTGTGCGTCTCCTCCGACAGGTGAGCGCTCGCGTCATAGCCGGTGTAGGTGTACTGCGCCATCAATAGGCCGATGAGGAAGGCGTAGATCGCAGCCCCGGTGCCGTGTAGCCCGGTGCTGTTGAACGTGCCGATGAATACCTGACCGATCGGGTAGTGGTGATCCGGCACGATCCAGAGCACCGCCAGGATCACGACGACCCCGGCGACGTGCCACCACACGCTGATGTCGGACAGCAACTTCACGAGGTTCACGCCGAACGTGTTCAGCAACCCGTGCAGCACGATGATGACGAGGAACACTATGAAGGTGTTGAGAAGCGTGTACTTCAGGCCAAAGACGAGGCCCAGGAACGTCGTCGTGGTCCACGCTGCGCCGTAGTCGATCGCGCCGGTGACCGCGACCTGGCCGAGGAAGTTGAACCAGCCGGCGAACCAGGCCCATCGCGCCTTGTTCTTCGTCGCGACCGCGTACGCCCACCAGTAGAGGCCGCCGGCCGTCGGATAGACCGAGCACACCTCGCCCATGGCCAGAGCGACCAGCGTGACGAGGCCACCGACGATCAGCCAGCCGATCGTAATGGCGAGTGGTCCGCCGTTGTGCATCGCGATGCCGTACGAGGTGATACAGCCGGCCAGGATCGAGATGATCGAGAACGAGACCGCGAAGTTCGAGAAGCCGGACAACCGGCGGTGCAGTTCCTGCTTGTAACCGAGTTCCGCGAGGCGCGCCTCGTCATCGAGCAAGGCTGTCGACGCGACGGGTGATGCGGAAGTGGGATCGCTCATCGTTGACTCCAGACGCCGAATCCAGGTGAGGACGGCACGTGCCGGGATAACAGGTGCCGCGGAGATTGCGGTCGGAATGCGGGTGCTGGTGCAGGTGGTACCCCTGTGACCAATGTCGCCGTGTGAGGCTGATGATCGACCGGCGCGATATGCCTGTCAATGAGCCGCGGGCGTAAATCCCTCAGAAATAGACCATTAGTTGATGCGCCGACGGCCTAGTCCCATGCGCGCGGGAATCGCAACAGGACGGTCGCGCGTCAGAACAGGACGGTCGCGAACGTGCCGACCTCACGGAAGCCGGTCCGCGCGTACGCCCGGCGGGCCGGTTCGTTGAAGTCGTTGACGTACAAGCTCACCGTGGGCGCCACCCGGCGCAGCGCGTCGCGGACGACGGCGGCCATACCGGTGACCGCCAGCCCCCGGCCGCGGTACGCCGGATCGACCCAGACGCCCTGCACCTGAGCGGTGTGCTTGGTGACGACGGCGAGCTCGGCCTTGAACGCGACGCGGCCGTCGATGAAGCGCGCGTACGCCCGCCGCGCATGCACGAGGTCGGCGATCCGTTGGCGGTAGCGGTGTTCGCCCCGATCGGCCAACGGCGAAACGCCCACCTCTTCCGTGTACATCGCGACGGCGGCCGGGAAGAGCACGTTGATTTCGTCCGGCCGGACCAGTCGTACGGCCGGATCGGCCTGAACCGCAGGCGGCGCGTCCACGGCCAGCAATGGCTGGCATGCGCGCACCTCGCGTGCGCTCCCCCACACCGGAGCGATGCGATCCCAGAAGCCGAGGACGGCATCGGCCGGTCCGACGATGGACGAGCATTGCCTCGGGTTGATCGCGGCGAGATCGGCGAACGCCATGACCGCCGGCGGCGTCGCCTCGACCGGTATCACGTTCGCGCCCAGCCAGCACACGGATTCCAGCTGCCGCCGCGGGCCGTAGCCGAAGACCCGCGCCTCGGCCCGCCACCACTCCAGGCCGTGCGCGGCCACCTGTTCGGCCACCGGTGCCGCCGCGAAGGGCGCACGATCGAGGACGCGTTCCACCGCGGCACGCTCGGCGTCCCCGAGCAGCCGTACGTCGGCCGTCAACACACGTCAAGCGTGCCAGAACCGGAGCGCGGACGCAGCATCCAGTGTGGCGCTCGTCTCGTTCTGAAGCCGGTTGCGCTCGATAGCTTACCGATATATCGTCGACACATCCAAGAACAGTCCATAGGAGGAATGATCATGAATTATCACCATCACGAGCACCATGAACACGACCCCGGCCACGAGCCGCGCGAGCGCGGTCGGCGCATGCGCCGCGGCGGCGGCTTCG
>DATCXD010000689.1:0-3846 GCA_036566005.1 Micromonosporaceae bacterium
CCGCTACGCATCGGCGGTCGGCTCACGACGCTGCGACGTCGAGCGTCCCGGGAGCCACCGTACGCAGCTTCTCCAGGCTGATCGCGCCGGCTCGCAACAGGCGCGGGACGTCGCCCGTCAGGTCCACGATCGTCGACGCCGTCGAGTCCGCGCACGGCCCGCCGTCCAGATAGACCGAGACCGCGTAACCGAGCTGTTCGCGCGCGTCCGTGACGTTCATCGCCGATGGCTGGCCGTGCTTGTTCGCGCTGGTCACCGCCATCGGTCCGGTCTCGCGCAGCACTTCGAGGGCGATCGGGTGCAGGGGCATGCGCAGGCCGACCGTGCCGTTGGTGTCACCAAGATCCCATTGCAGGCTCGGCGCGTGCTCCACGACCACCGTGAGGCCGCCGGGCCAGAACGCCTCGACCAGGTCGTGGGCGACCTGCGGCAAGTTGAAAACGAGACCGTCCACCGTCGAGCGCGATCCGACGAGCACCGGCGGCGGGACACCGCGGCCGCGACCCTTCGCGTTCTGTAGCGCGGTGACGGCCCAGTCCTTGAAGGCGTCCGCGCCGACGCCGTAGACGGTGTCCGTTGGCATCACCACGAGGTCGCCGCGCTTCACCGCGTCGACGGCGGCCTGCACGCCGCGGTCGCGCTCGGCGGCGCGCTTGCAGTCAAACAGCATCACGGTCGTCAAGTCTGCCATTGCCGTGATCACCGGCTGCCATCTACCGCATGATCATCACGCAGGTCCGTCGCTGCCGCCGAAACGGCGGGCGGTGGTGAAGCGCGGCCGGCCAGCCAGGTCCGCATGACCGGTGATGTCCGCGAAGGCGCCGGCGTCCGCGAACAGTCCCGCGACCGCGTGCTCCTGCGACTCGTCGTGCTCAATTCCCACCCATCCGCCGGTACGGACGAGCGACGCCGCCCGCAACACGACCGGGCGGATCACCGCCAGCCCGTCCGAACCGCCGAACACGGCCCGGGCCGGATCGTGCTCGGCGACCTCCGCCGGCACCGGGGTCCCGTCCGGCACGTACGGCGGATTGCAGAGCAGGAGATCCACGCTGCCGTCGAGGTCGCCGAGCACCGCGGGATCGGTCACGTCGCCGGCAACGACCTCGATCGGGTGGTCGCCGGCGCCGATCCGCAGGGACGAGTTGCGGCGCAACCATTCCAATGCCGCCGGATCGCGCTCGACGGCGACGACGCGCGCCCGCGGACGCGCGTGGGCAATAGCGAGCGCGATGGCACCCGTACCGCTGCAGAAGTCGACCGCGACCGGCGCGGACGGCAACGGGCGGTCCAGAGCCCACGCGACCAGTAGCTCGGTCTCCGGCCGGGGCACGAACGCGCCCGGACCGACCCCAACGTCGATGCCGCCGAATGCCACCGATCCGGTGAGATGTTGCAGCGGCACGCGCCCGGCCCGGGCCGCGACGAGATCGTCGAAGACGGCCAGTTGCGGGTCCGTGAACGCGTCGATCAGCAGCAGGGCGCCGCGCGGGACACCGAGGACATGAGCGGCGAGCAGCTCGGCATCGGTGCGTGGGGAGGCGACACCGGCTTCGGAGAGAGTACCGGCGGCGCGGACGAGAGCGGGACGGATGGACAACCGGTCGACGGTCACGCGTCCAGTGTCACGCCGCACTGTCGGTCCGGTGGAGTGGGTCAGCGGGCGCGGCGGCTGTTGCGGGCGCCGCTGGGCACGGCACCGCGAAGCACGTCGGCCAGCTCGGCCCGGGCGGCCGCGCGCTCGCGATCGGCGAGGACGGCCTGCCAGGCATTCTCACGTGCGCTCGGCCGATCGCCGAGCATGCGGTTGACCAGGCCGGAGGCGAACGTGATCATCACCCGCGGCGCCGCGGTGATGTCGAGCGTGCGTGTGGTGCCGGCATCGCTCATCGGTGTTGCAGCCATGACGGACTCCCGAACAAGTGTTGAACTCTTCGACATTGGACCCATGGTGTAAGTCGACTGTTCGTCATGATGTCACATCCGTCACGCCCCGTAGAAATTTCCGTGACCTGCTGTGTCACCGGCGCGACAACTGATCCTCGCCGGCCAACCGGGCGGCGCGATCGGCTTCTACCAGCGCATCGATGACGCCATCGAGATCACCCGCGAGCACGAGGTCGAGATTGTGTGCGGTGTAGCCAATTCGGTGATCTGAGACACGGTTCTGCGGGAAGTTGTACGTGCGGATGCGCTCCGACCGGTCGACCGTACGCACCTGGGCCCGGCGGGCGTCGGACGCCGCCGCGGCGGCCTGCTCCTCGTAGAGCGCGGCGAGCTTGGCCCGCAGCATCCGCATTGCACGGTCCTTGTTCTGCAGCTGGGAGCGCTCGTTTTGGCACGAGACAACGATGCCGGTGGGCAGGTGCGTGATGCGTACGGCCGAATCGGTCGTATTGACGCTCTGGCCGCCCGGTCCGGACGAACGGAAGACGTCGACGCGCAGGTCCTTCTCCTCGATCGAGACCTCGGTGTCCTCCGACTCGGGTGTCACCAGCACCCCGACCGCCGACGTGTGGATCCGGCCCTGCGACTCGGTGGCCGGCACCCGCTGGACGCGATGGACACCGCCCTCCCACTTGAGCCGCGACCAGACGCCGTACCCGCCCTCGGGCACGCCCTTCGTCTTGATCGCGATCGCGATGTCCTTGTAGCCGCCGAGATCCGACTCCTGGGCGTCGAGCACTTCGGAGGTCCAACCGCGCCGCTCCGCATACCGCGTGTACATCCGCACTAGGTCGCCCGCGAACAACGCCGACTCCTCGCCGCCCTCGCCCGCCTTGACCTCGAGGATCAGGTCCTTGGCGTCGTCCGGGTCACGCGGCGCGAGCAGTTCGGCGAGACGCTCCTCGATCGGCGGCAGCGCATCGGCGAGCGCATCGGCCTCGGCCGCGAACGTCGGATCCTCGGACGCGAGCTCGCGGGCTGCTTCCAGATCGGCCCGCGCCTCGGCCAGCTCACCAGCCGTCTTGTGGATCGGCGTCAGTTCGGCGAAGCGCCGGCCGACCTTGCGGGCCGCGTTCTGGTCAGCATGGATCGCGGGATCGGCCAGGCGCGCCTCCAGCTCGGCATATTCGGCGAGCAGATCGGCGAGGCGGCCGCCTTCGGTTTCGGTGGTGCTCATGGCTGGCGTCCCGACTGTGACATGGGGGTAACGGGCATGCGAAAGCGGCGCCCACCCGGCTCATGGCCGGGCGAACGCCGCTTGAGTCGCTACTTGCCGGACTTGGCCTGGACCTTCGCGTACTTCTGCTGGAACTTCGCGACGCGCCCAGCGGTGTCGAGGACACGCTGCTTACCGGTGTAGAAGGGGTGGCACGCGCTGCAGGACTCGGCGTGGATCTGGCCGTTCTTGGCGGTGCTCCGGGTCTGGAAGGTGTTGCCGCAGGAGCAGGTCACCGTCGTGTCGACGTACTCCGGGTGAATGCCTTGCTTCATGAGTGCTGGTCCTCTCCATATGGTCGCCGGGTCGTCCCGCGCTGGTGTAAACGCGCGGTGTTAGTGACGGGAACCGGAACCGGACGCCGCACCGGCGGTTGCCGGCCGGCGAAGCATGCCTTGCGGCACGCCGACAAGAACACCGATCGCGCGGACGGCATTCCCGCCGCGACCCATGTCCGGGCATCAGTGTGCCATGCCCGCCGCTGCCACCGCGAATCGGACCAGGTCCGCACCGTTCCGGTCGTCGAACCGGGCACCGCGGTCACATCCGGACGCTTCGGCACTTGTACGGAACTTGGGCGGTCATGAGCGGCAACGGCGGCCAAGTTCCGTACAAATGCGGGCGGTCCGCGGTGGGCGGTCCGCGGTCCGTGGCGGCACGGGCCGGGCACGGGCCCGCCCGCC
>DATCXD010000698.1:0-6031 GCA_036566005.1 Micromonosporaceae bacterium
CGTCGACGGCTACGGCCGCACCGACAATCCGACCTGGCGGGGACTGGAGTCGGCGATCGCGGAGCTGGAGGCGCCCGGCGCCGGCACCGCTTGTGTCTCGTTCGCCTCCGGCATGGCCGCCATCTCCGCCGTGCTGTTCACGGTGTTGCGGCCGGGGGACACGGTCGTGCTGCCGTCCGACGGTTACTACAAGACACGCGCGTTTGCGGCAGCCCGTCTGGCCCCCTTGGGCGTCACGATCGTCGAGGCGCCGACGGCTGGTCCGTACCCGTCGTTTGACGGTGTTCGCCTGGTCTTGCTGGAGTCACCGGCGAACCCCGGGCTCGACGTGTGTGACATCGCCGCGCTCGCCACCGCCGCGCACGCCGCCGGCGCCCTAGTTGCGGTGGACAACACGACGGCCACGCCGCTCGGCCAGCGACCATTGGCGCTCGGCGCGGATGTCAGCGTCGCCTCCGGCACGAAGGCGTTGACCGGCCACTCCGATCTGCTGCTCGGCTATGTGTGCGCTGCCGATGCGGGACTGGCCGACCGGGTCCGCGCCTGGCGCGGCGAAACCGGCGGGATCCCGGGCGGCTTCGATGCCTGGCTTGCACACCGATCCCTGGCCACCCTCGACATCCGCCTCGCGCGCCAGACGGCCAATGCGACCGCCGTCGCGGCCGTGCTGGCAGAGCACGCGCTGGTGTCGTCGGTGCGTTTTCCGGGCCGGGACGGCGATCCGGCCTATCCGCTCGCGATGCGCCAGATGCGACGGGTTCCGGGCATCGTCACGTTTACGCTGCCGTCGGCCGACCACGTCGCCGCGTTCCTGACCGCCTCGACGCTCGTTGCCGCGTCGACATCGTTCGGCGGCGTGCATACGAGCGCCGACCGGCGCGAGCAATGGGGCGATCCGGTGGCTCCCGGCCTGGTCCGGCTGTCCTGCGGGATCGAAGACGCCACCGATCTCGTCGCCGATATCGAGCACGCTCTCGACACCGCAGCCGATCGGACGACCTGACTTCAACCCGCGTGGCATGTAATCAGTCGGCGCGTGATCTGTCGGCGCGGAATGAGTCGGCGGGTGATCAGTCGATCGGCGCACGCGGGTTGACGATGTGCGGTCGCCGATCCGGCCCGAACACGGCCGATCGGTAGCGACGCCGCTGCCGGTGCTGATGGAGCCAGGGGCCGAACCGCATGCGGAGCCGCCACGCCAGCACCGCCGCCCACAGCAGGAGTGGCGTCACGTACGCCTGGTCGGGCGAGGCCAAGCCTTCCGTCGCCGCCGTCCACCCCAGGAATCCGAGCACGGCGAGGAGCACCCCGATGTTCAGCCGGGTCAGCGCGGGATTCCGGCCGTGGCGGGCGAGCCGGCGCATCGGCACGGGCAGGCGGCGGTAGGCGATCGCGCTGCCGGCCACGAAGGCCACCAAGGCGCCGAGGGTCAGGAACGCGCTGAGCGGCCCGGCGACGGCCATCGCCACGACCAACGCCACGATGACTGTCACGACGCCCGCGTCGAGGATGCCTTGGACCCACACGAAGGCGCTGGCGCCGACGTTGCGGGCGTACATGTCCTCGGTCGGGTTGGCCGCGGCGACGGCGCCGAAGCCGCGTCCGGCCGCGACGACCTTGCCACTGCGCAGTTGCGTGACCGCGAGGTTGGTTTGCGCGGCGGCGTTCGTCGGATCGAGCGCGAGTGCGTTGGTGAAATACGCCCGGGCGTGCTCGTGCTCGCCGATGTTCAACAACACGCGACCCATGGTCACGTGCGCGTCGGCGGCCTGCGGCGCGATCTGGACGGCGCGCAGCGCCGCCTCGTACGCGATCCGTTTGTCGGCCGCATGCGGACTCACCAGTACGGCGTCGGCGAGAATCATGTGCGGCCGCCAGGCGTTGGGCGCCAGCTCGATCGAGCGCCGCGCCGCGGCGACGGCCTCCGGGTGCCGGCCCAGATTGTGCAGCGCGAGCGAGCGCAGGCGGTGCGCCCACTCGGACTGAGGATTCGCCGCCGCCGCGCGGTCGGCCGCGCTCAACATGCTGTAGTGGTCACGGGTCGCGTTGTAGCACTGGGCGAGTTGGCACAGTGCCTGGGCGTTGCTGGGTGACCCGGCCACGACGCGGCTGAGAATCGTGATGGCGTCCGCGGCGCGACCGATCTCGCGTAGTGCCTCCGCGCGTTTCAGATCGGTCGCCACGTCGACGCCGGACACTAGGCGAACTTTCGCTTCTTGAGGTAGGCGGCCAGGTCGTCGTACGTGCCGGATTCGTTGGCGAACATAGCGACGTTGCGGGCCGCGCTCATCCATGGCCCGGTGGACGGCCGGACTTCCCGCAACGCGCGGTCGAAGTCGCGCTGCTCGATCATCCGTATGTCTCCGGACATGATCGAGTCGTGCATCGCGTGCTCGGCCGCGCTGTCGCAGAGATGGGCAAGATCGGCGCCGGAGAAGTCGTCCGTGGCGCCGACGATCTTGCGCAGGTCGATGTTCGCCACCGGGCGTTCGCGCAGGTGGTATTGGATGATCGGGCCGCGTGCCGCCCGGTCCGGCGGCAACACCAGGATCACCCGGTCGAAGCGACCCGGGCGGCGCAGCGCCGGGTCGACATCCCAGGGCGCGTTCGTCGCCGCGAGTACGAATACGCCGTCGTTGTTGCCGTCGACGCCGTCGAGTTCGGCCAGGAGCTGGTTGCCGAGCGTACGCATCGTCGACGAGTTGACCGAGCTGCGCTTGTGGCCGAGCGCGTCGATCTCGTCGAGGAACAGCACACAGGGTGCGTTGCGACGGGCGGTCTCGAAGATCTGGTGGAGGTTCTGCTCGGAGTTGCCGACGTACATGTTCAGCACGTCGACGATCGAGAGCGAGATGAACTTGGCGCCCATCTCGCCGGCGACCGCCTTCGCAATGAACGTCTTGCCACATCCGGGTGGCCCGTAGAGCAGCAACCCGCCACGCAGGCTCTTTCCGTAGAGCCCACGAAGCTTCGGGTTGCGCAGCGGCCCGAGAAACGCGACTTCGAGGCGCTTCTTGACGTCGTCCATGCCGTGCACATCGGCCAGGAAGACCGACGACGTCTCGACGTCGAACATCCGGTCGTCGTCGCCGACGACCGGCTCCGGTTCGTCGGCTGCCCGTGCGAACCGGGGCGGCACCACGCCGGAGAATTCGTCCTCGAACGCGCCCCAATCGATATCGTCGGCCGGGCGGCGTGGTTCGGGGGCACGATGTGGAGGTTCGGTTGGCGGCGCCGGCTGGGGCGCCTCAGCGTGCTGGGGCGGCTCGGCGTGCTGGGGTTCCGTTTGCGCCCGCTCGGTGATCTCGTCGACCTCACCGTCCGGAGAGATTCGCGGGGCGCCCGGCGTGACCGGCGTGGGCGGTTGCGCTTCCGGGGGCGTCGACGTGCCCGACTGGCCGCCGGCGACTCCCTTCGGCTCACCTCCGGCCCTCTCGGTTGGGGCGCCGATCGCGCGCGACATGAGCGCCTGCGCCTGCTCGTGGCCGGGGTCGCGCGCGAGCACCTGGGCCAGTTGCCCGATCGACTCGGCGCGCCGGTCCGCCTGCAACAACAACTCCGCCAGATGTACGCGCAACGGGAGATCGTCCGGTGCCGCCTCGACGGCACCGGTCAGTGACGCGATCAGGGGGGAGTTGGTCACGGCGCGAGAGTATCCAGCCAAACGGCCAGTCGACTAGCCCGCCAGAGGGCCAGAAGCCGGATAAACCAGCCGTTTGAGTCTCCCGGCGGGCGTGCTTTCCATGCGGTAGCGTCACGCCGTACGCGCACTGCCCGTCACGAGGGTGGCCGGCATCACGGGCGGGAAAGGAGACGTCGTGTCCTCACCTCGAAAGACGCGAGTCGCAGTCGTGTTCGGCGGTCGCAGCACCGAGCACGCCATTTCCTGCCTGTCCGCCGGTGGCGTTCTCGGCGCGCTCGACCCGGACGAGTTCGAGATCGTGCCCGTCGGTATCACGCGTGAGGGTCGCTGGATCCTTACGGACGGTGATCCCCGCCAGCTCTCTCTCGACATCAGCCGCGCGCTTCCAGAAATCACCGCGGCATCCGGATCAGCCGTCGTCCTGCCGGGAGATCCCACGACGCACGGCCTCGTCGTGCTCGATCCGTCCGAGGGCGCCCGAGCGTTCGGCGACGTCGACGTGGTCTTCCCGGTGCTGCACGGGGCATTCGGGGAGGACGGCACGATCCAGGGTCTGCTCGAGATGGCCGGCATCCCGTACGTCGGATCGAACGTCTTCGCGTCGGCGGCCGCGATGGACAAGGAGTTCACCAAGAAGCTGGCCACGGCCGAGGGGATCCCGGTCGTCGATTACATCGTGCTCCGGGCCGGCCAGTCGCCGTCCGAAGCCGACCTGGACCGGCTCGGCCTGCCCATTTTCGTAAAACCGGCGCGTGGCGGCTCGTCGTTCGGTGTCACCAAGGTCACCGACTGGATGCAACTGGACAACGCGATCGCCGAAGCGCGCACGGTCGACCCGAAGATCCTCATCGAAGCGCACATGGTCGGCCGCGAAGTGGAGTGTGGCGTGCTCGAGGGTGAGGCCGGCGGAGCGCCGGAGGCGAGCGTTCTCGCCGAGATCCGGGTCACGGCCGGTCACGACTTCTACGACTTCGAGGCGAAATACCTCGACGAGGCCGTCGAGTTCGACATACCGGCGCGACTGCCGGATCGGGTCACCGCCCAGGTCCAGGACTACGCGTGCAGGACCTTCACCGCGCTCGACTGCGCCGGGCTCGCCCGCGTCGACTTCTTCGTCAGCCCGGAGCTGGACGTCTACCTCAACGAGATCAACACGATGCCCGGCTTCACCGCGACCTCGATGTTCCCCCGGATGTGGGCGGCGACCGGACTGGACTATCCCAAGGTCGTCGCCCGGCTGATCCGAACCGCATCGCAACGCGGCACCGGCCTGCACTGACTGGTCAGAAGCGCCTGGACCGATGGCCCGTGCACTTGTACGGGACTTGGGTGCTCGCGGCCGGCTGGACCGCCCAAGTTCCGTACAATTGCTGGCTGAATCGCCTGGACCGACGGTCGGCGCACTTCGTGTGGGCGTGCCGGTGCGCTAGCAGTGGTATGGCGTCTGGATCGACGGCATGGCGCTCACCAGGGGAGCCGAGAATTCCGCGACCCACTGACCCGGTCCGGAGTACGTGTTGGGGACGGTCACCGCGACCGGGACCTCACGATCCAGGGTCGTCCAGACGGTTGCGTTGGCGCCGGTCGTCGGGAACCAGCAGACGCCGGAGATCGGGTAGACGGTTGCGGTCGGAGCGGGTCGGACCTGGGCGGCGCCGCACTGTACGGTCACCGGCGGCTCGCCGAAGGCCGCGTTTTGTTCCGGGCCGGCCGTCACGTGGCGCTCGGCGAGGTTGCGCACGTGTGTCGGCAGCTGAGCAATGAAGGCGAGACAGGCCTGCGCGTGGGCGGGGGACAGCTTCGGTGCGGGCATCGCCACGGCGCTGGTCGGCACGGTGGCGCTCGGGCTCGCGCTCGGTTTGGCATCGGACTTCGACGTCCGTGAGCCGATGTAGGCGAACGCGATCACGCCGACGAGGATGGCAATCGGAACCGCGACCAGGGTGGCGTAGAGCGCGGCACGGCGGCTAGCCGGATCTGCCATGACCTATCGCTTCATTCCTCACCTGTACCCGGGCGGCCTCGCGGTCGCCAACCGGCGCCCAGCCTACAGTTTGACCACGGAGCACGTGAGCGTGCGGGTGATGCCCGGCACCATCTGCACCCGGCTGACGATCATTTTCCCGAGTTCGTCGACGGTCCCGGACTCCGCCAACACGACCACGTCGTACGGGCCGGTGACGGCGTCGACACGCACGACGCCGGCGACACCCGCGATCGTGCCGGCGACCTCGCGCGCCTTGCCCACCTCGGTTTGGATGAGGATGTATGCCTGGACCACGGTGTGAAACTACCGTACGCGACGCAGATATACCTCCCCGGAGTTTTCCGCGGTCCCGCACTGACGGGATCCGCGCCCACGGCCGTCGCGGCCGCGCCCGGTAGCGT
>DATCXD010000708.1:0-3030 GCA_036566005.1 Micromonosporaceae bacterium
ATCGCCCGTACCGCCTCGGATCGCGCACCGCCGCCGATCAGCAGCACGCGGCGTACGGCGATCCCGGTGTCCCGCAGGGCATCCAGGCCGTCCGCGAGCCCACACAGCATGCCCTCGACGGCGGCCCGGGCCAGATTGCCCGGCGTTGCGTTCGCAACCGTGAGGCCGTGCAGTGAACCGGTTGCCCCGGGCCGATTCGGTGTGCGTTCCCCGTCGAGGTACGGCACCATGGTCACGCCGCCGGCGCCTGGTTCGGCCGACAGCGCGAGCGTGTTCAACGCATCGATTGATACGCCCAGCATCGCCGCCGCCGCCGACAGCACCCGGGCCGCGTTCAACGTGCAGACCAGCGGCAGGAACAGTCCACTGGCATCGGCGAACCCGGCGACGATGCCGGTCGCATCGGCGGTGGGATTCCGGGCGACGCCGAACACCGTGCCCGACGTGCCGACCGAGACGACGACATCGCCGGGTCCGGCCCCTACGCCGAGGGCAGCCGCGGCGTTGTCCCCGGTGCCCGCGCCGAGCGCGATCCCGGGCGGGATGGCCACCGACGGATTGGGCGACGCCGGCCGCATTTGCGACGCAACGGGCGAGGGCGATGTGGCCGACGATCCCGCCGAGTCGGCCGGACCGAGCACGGCTGGCACCGCAAGGTCCTTGCCACCCGCGCGATTCAGCAGATCGAGCCGGTACGCGCCGGTCGCCGGCGACCAGTAGCCGGTGCCGCTGGCATCGCCCCGATCGGTGCGTAGCGTAGTGATGTCCCTCGTCCCGCCGATCTGCCAGGTCAACCAGTCATGCGGCAGGCAGACCGCCGCGGCCCGCTCGATGGACGCCGGCTCGTGGGTTGCGAGCCACCGTACCTTCGCGACGGTGAACGACGCCACCGGCACGCTGCCGACCGCGTCCGCCCAGGCACGTGCGCCGCGATCGGATCGGCCGTGCCCCAGTTCGTCGACCAGTTCCGCGGCGTCCGGGGCCGACCGCGTGTCGTTCCACAACAGCGCCGGCCGGACCACGGCGCCGTTGTCGTCCAGGCACACCATCCCGTGCTGTTGTGCGGCAACGGATAGCGCGGCGACGTCAGCTAATCCACCGGCACTCGCGACCGCCGCGTCGAGCGCCCGAGACCACGCGGCCGGATCGACCTCGGTCCCGTCGGGATGCGAAGCGCGTCCCGCGCGGATGAGCTCACCGGTCTCAGCGTCCCGGATCACCACCTTGCACGCCTGCGTCGATGAATCCACGCCGGCGACCAGCGTGCGCCGCCCGGCTACGTGGCTCATCGCGCGTGCATGAGATGTTCGAGCGCGAGCTGGTTCAACCGAACAAAACCGTAGCCGGCTACACCAACGGCATCGGCATCGAAGTCCTCAAAAGCACTGCGGTCGGCCAGCAAGTCGTTGTAGGTCTCGCCGGGGGCGAGCGTCGGCTCCCGCAACTCGCCGACCCGGCTGGCCGCCATCGCCGCGACAACCTCCGGATCGGCGTGGAATGCCGCCGCGCGCTCTTTGAGCAGCAGGTACGTCCGCATGTTCGCGGCCGCCGACGCCCAGACACCGGTGATGTCCTCGGTGCGGGACGGCTTGTAGTCGAAGTGACGTGGCCCAACGTAGGCCGGGCCACCACCCACGCCACCGAACTCGAGGAGGTCGACGAGGGCGAACGCGTTCATGAGGTCGCCGTGACCGAAAACGAGGTCCTGATCGAATTTGATGCCACGTTGACCATTCAGGTCGATGTGGAAGAGCTTTCCATGCCACAGGGCCTGCGCGATGCCGTGCGCGTAGTTGAGGCCGGCCATCTGTTCGTGGCCCACCTCGGGATTGAGACCGACCATCTCGTGATGGTCGAGGCTTGCGATGAACGCCAGCGCGTGCCCGACGGTCGGCAGGAGGATGTCGCCGCGTGGCTCGTTCGGCTTTGGCTCCAGCGCGAAGCGCAGGCCGTAGCCGCGCGCGAGCACGTAATCGGCGAGCGTGTCGACCGCCTCGCGGTAGCGGTCGAGCGCGGCGCGCACGTCCTTCGCCGAATCGTATTCGCTGCCCTCGCGGCCGCCCCACATCACGTACGTCTGCGCGCCTAGCCGAGCCGCGAGGTCGATGTTGCGCATGACCTTGCGCAGCGCGAAGCGACGCACCCGACGGTCGTTGCTGGTGAACCCGCCGTCCTTGAATACCGGATGCGTGAACAGATTGGTGGTCGCCATCGGAACGACGAGGCCGGTCTCCTTGAGCGCCGCGGTGAACCGGTCGATCTGCCGCTCTCGTTCGGCGTCGTCGCTGCCGAACGGGATCAGATCGTCGTCGTGGAAGGTGAGCCCGTAGGCGCCGAGGGCGGCCAACTGATGAACGGCTTCGACCGGATCGAGCGGCGGCCGGGTGGCGTCGCCGAACGGATCGCGGGCCGGCCAACCGACCGTCCACAGTCCGAACGTGAAGCGGTCAGCCGGTGTTGGTGTCGGCGCCATCGTGACCTCCCGGATCGGCTTGGCCTCAGGGCCATCCCGCAGTTACGAGAATTTGTTTAATGGATGAATTATTCAGATCAAGGTGCAAGAATGTCAACCCATGAAGCTGCCGCGCGCGACCGGACCGGCTCGGCAGGCCAGCATCCGGGAGCACAACCTGAGTGTCGTGCTCGATGCGGTGCTCCACGCCGAATCAGCGATTTCGCGCGCGGGCGTCGCCACCGCAACCGGACTCACTCGCGCGACGGTCTCCGCACTCGTCGATGACCTGATCGGGGCGGAACTGGTGGCCGAGGTCGGACAGTCGCGCTCGGGCGCCGCCGGTCGTCCCGCAACCGGACTCGTCGCTGACCCGCGCGGACCGGTCGGCATCGGCCTCGAGATCAACGTGGACCATCTCGCGGTCAGCGCCGTCGACCTCGCCGGTCACGTCTGCTATGAGGTCGTGGTTCCGGCCGACCAGCGCGGTGTTCCGGCGGCCGACGCGCTGGCCCGCGTGGCAACGCTCGCTGCGGGCGCACAGCGCGCGCTGTCGACCGCCGGGCGGTCCGCGGTCG
>DATCXD010000712.1:0-4041 GCA_036566005.1 Micromonosporaceae bacterium
GGCCACGTTCCGTTTCACGACCGCCAACGCGATCATGCCTAGCTCGTGATGGCGGACGGCCGTACCCACGAATCCGACCTCGCGCCCGTCGGCCGCAACCACCGGCGCGCCGGGCGCCGGCAATTCGTCCGTGCTGACTCCGTCGAGGTGGAGTAGCACCAGCCGCCGCGGTGGTCGGCCGAGGTTGTGCACACGCGCCACCGTCTCCTGGCCGCGGTAACAACCCTTGTCCAGGTGTACGGCCGGAGCCAACAACTCGATTTCGGCCGGGATCGTCCGGTGATCCGTCTCGAGACCGAACCGTGGTCGCCGGCTGGCTACGCGCAGCGCTTCGTACGCCCAGATGCCGGCCGGCGTGACCGCGAGCGTCCCGGTCACCTCGGCGATCGAGGCGCGCGGCACCAGCAGGTCGATCCGGTCGGCGTGTCGCCGGGCCCAGCCGCCGCCCGGCAGCGTCACGGTGGCGAAGACCGTGGTCGGCCGCGCGGCCACGTCGGAGCTTGCGAACTTCGGCCCGGGTACGGGCTGCACCTGTGGCTCGTCCGGCGCGGCGACACCAAGTCGGGCCAGCGCGGTCGCGGCGTTCGGACCGACGAGCGACAGCAGCGCCCAGTCCGAGCTCACGTCGACCGGGTCGGCCTGGGTCAGGAAACGCATCTTGAGCAGGAAATCGACCAGATCGGCCGCGGTGCCCGGCTCGATATCGAGCCACGTCGTCGTGCCGTCGTCGACAAGGAGGGCGTCGTGTTCCACGTGCCCGTGCGGCGAGAGGACGAGCAGCTCGCTCCCCTCGCCCGGGGCAAGGGCCAGCAGATGCTGTGTCGTCACGTTGTGCAGCCAGCTCAGGCGCTCCGGACCGCCGATCGCGATGATGCCGCGGTTACTCCGGTCGACCAGGGCGACGTCGGACTCCATTGCACGCTGCTCGCGCACGGGGTCGCCGTAGTGCGCGACGAGATCGGCATCGCGCGACTCCGGTTCGAGATCGCCGAGACGGACGGCACTCATGCGCAACCCGCCTCGGGGCCGGCCTGGATGTCGCGACCGCCGTCGCTCTGGACGTCGCGGTCGCCGCTCTCGATCTCGTGGCCGCCGCAGTGGGCGCACAGCCCGAAAAGCGCGACGTGTCCGACGTCCACCTGGAAATTCCGAACATCACCGATCGTCGCCGCGAGCTGGTTCAGCATGGTCGCGGGCACCTCGTCAATCGCATGACAACTACGACACACGAGATGGACGTGTTGTTCCCCGGCGACTCCGTGATACGTCGTCGCGCCGTGCGAGAGGTGGGCGTGCGTGACCAGGCCCAGCTCCTCCAGCAGCTCCAGCGTCCGGTAGACGGTGGTGATGTTCACGCCGGCCGCGGTCGCCGCGACCTTGGCGTGCACCTGGTCCGGCGTAGCGTGGCCCAGCTCGTAGACGGCCTCCAGGACGAGCTGGCGTTGCGGCGTCAGTCGCAGACCGCGCTTGCGCAGCACGTCGGCCAAGGATGAGTCGGGCACCGCTCGATCCTACGTCTGGACGGTAGGCTCGCCCGGTGTCCGATCGCGTTGGCGCCGCCGAGTCCCCGACCGAGATTGCCGTTCCCGAGCGTTTGGTTGCCGTACTCGGGCGCGGCCTGGTTCCGGCCGCCACACCCATCCTCCGCGCGGACGATCTCGGCGTACTGCGCGGCGACGGCATTTTCGAGACGCTGCACATCCGCCGAGGTCAGCCGTGGATGCTCCATGAGCACCTGCGTCGAATGTCCGCTTCGGCGGCCCGGCTCGATCTCGCGTTGCCGCCGGCGGACGCGCTCGCCGAGTTGATCGACCTGCTGCTCGCCGATTGGCCGGCCGAGGTCGAGGGAGCCGCTCGCGTCGTGTGCACGCGTGGTGCCGAGGCGGGCGGCGACGTGACAGTGTTCGCCACGGTCACCGCCGTCAACCCGTTGGTCGTACGAGCACGCCGCGACGGCATCATGGTGGCCACCGCGTCGCTGGGCGTGGCCGCCGACGTCCGCGAGCGCGCACCCTGGCTGCTCGGCGGCGCGAAGACCATCTCGTACGCGGTGAACATGGCGTCCCTGCGGTGGGCCCAGGAGCAGGGGGTCGACGACGTGCTGTGGATCTCCGCCGAGGGATATGCGCTGGAGGGCCCGACGTCGACGCTGATCTGGCTCGACGGCACGACCCTGTGCACGGTCCCGGCCGAGACCACCGGAATCCTCGCCGGCACGACCGCCCGGTGGCTGCTCGAGCGCGCGGACGTGTTCGGCTACGACGCCGACGAACGGATGATCACCCCGGCGGGGCTCCTGGAGACCGCTGGCGCGTGGTTCACGTCGTCGGTCCGCGGAGTGGTCGAGATCCGTGCCATCGACGGCGTCGCGATGACTCCGGCCAAGGACACCGTACGGATGCGCGAACTGCTCGGTTTCGAGGTCTGATCGCGGCTCGATCCGCGCCGGTGGCGATCAGCCGGCGACGCGCAACAGCCGGGCGCTCAGATGTGAGGTGAGCGGATATCCGACCGCCGCCATCTCCTGGGCGTAGAGCAGGGCGCCCTCGACGATTCCGTACAGCCGATGACCCGCCGTCACGTTCTTGGCCGTCGCCGTCCGCACGACCGCGTCGGTCGCCAGCTCCAGCTTGAGTCCGTCAACCGTGCCGACGTGCAGCTCCATGATCCCGGTCGGGAGCGTGAACAACGCCTCGACCTCGTCCGTGACCCGTTCGCCGTCCAGCACCGGCCGGATCCACCCGACCTCACGCGCGCCGACCCGGATCGGTGTGCCGTCCTCCTCGATGGTCCAGGCGTGCGACTCGTACGCCAGGAACGGCCGCCCATCATGGCTGATCCGGATCTCCTGCGCGTAATGGAAGTCCTCGATCGTCGGATAGCCACCGACGCCGCGGCCGCGCCACACGCCGACGTACGGCAGGAGACCGAGCAGCGCCGGGTGCAGATCCGGACCGGTACGCAGGTCATGCGTGTCCTCGTACGGGGACGGGCCGACCGGCGGCGCGTTCAGCCACGGCGGCGCCTGCAGCGGGTTGTCGGTCACCAACGCCCCCTCGCGACTCGAACCGCAACGAAGATCAGCCCGCCGGCGAGCGCGCCGAAGCCGGCGACGAGCAGGCTCACGAATCCGATCTCGGTCACCACAACCGAGATCCTATGCTGTGGCACATGAGCCACCGCCTTGTCATCAAAGTGACCGCCGGAGCCGATGCCCCCGAACGCTGCTCCCAGGCCTTCACCGTCGCCGCGACCGCGGCGGCGGCCGGCATCGGCGTGTCGCTCTGGCTCACCGGTGAGTCGGCGTGGTTCGCGCTGCCGGGTCGGGCCGCGGATTTCGAGTTGCCGCACTCGGCGCCGCTCGAAGATCTGCTGAATGCCGTACTCGCCGCCGGTGCGGTCACCCTCTGCACGCAGTGCGCCGCGCGTCGCGGCATCACGCCGGACGCGGTCATTCCGGGGGTACGGATCGCCGGCGCGGCCGCCTTCGTCGAGGAAGTCGTCGCCGACGACGTACAGGCGCTCGTCTACTGACGTCATCCGCGCGGGTCTTCCCGCGCCGGTCTCCGCGCGCGGGCCTTCGCTCGCGGGCCTTTCCGCTCCGGTCTTCCCGCGCCGGACTTCCCGCTCGTCTCCGCGCGGGTTTTCTCGCGCGGAAATGTACGGGAGTTGGGCTCCCGGACGCCGCCTGACCGCCCAACTTCCGTACAAATGCGCTGGACAGGTACGCGGGACAAGCGCGGGAGGCGAACGCGCGGGACAAGTGCGCGGGACAATGCACCGGACAACTCCGCCGGACAAATGCGCGCCGCGACGAGGGCCCCGACTAGGTCGGACAGCGCGTTGTCGCGGTCACAGTCACGGCGTGGCTCGTCGGGTTCGCGACGATCACGACGTCGACGGCACCGGATCGGAACGCGTACGTCGTCCGGTTCGCGGCCGCCGGAGTGGCGGCGAGGGTGCGCAGCGTGGTGGCGAGCGACGCCGGCGCGGAGCCCGGCGGGAGTGTGGCCTGCACGCTGCGCAGCGAGCCGCCCGACG
>DATCXD010000002.1:0-2984 GCA_036566005.1 Micromonosporaceae bacterium
GTTGTCGGCGCATCCGGCATCATCGCGCTCGCGTTCCCGGTCCATCCGCCGGGCAAGCCGGACAAAAGTCGTGATAGCGAACTCGATACCGGCGTGCCGACCTTGGTCATCAACGGCGACCGTGATCCGTTTGGCGTTCCGGAGGAGCGCCCCGGTGTGACCGTCGCCATCCGACCCGGACAACGCCATGACCTTCGCAGTGACGTACGGGGGACGGCGGCCCTCGTCACCGACTGGATGCGTCAGCACGGGTGGGCTGTAGCGGAGTCTCCGGGTTGACGCCACCCACCGGTGCGTGACCCCCACCGGCCCCGATCGTTAGACCCCCGCAGGTATCCGAGCACGGCGCTGCCGGTGCACGCTTCGGCAAGGGCGCGTGCGCGGCCGGGAACCCGGTGCGTGGTCGGGCCTGAAACCCGGTGTGTGTCGGGACTGAAACCCGGTGTGTGTCGGGCCTGAAACACAGTTCCCACAAGCCATTCCTGGTCCCGCCGGCGGGTGTGCGGCGTCACATCGTGCGTCGCGTCGTACCCCGGTCCCAGCCGGCGGGCCAGGGGTGGCTTTCTGCGTTCGGTCGGGGTTGCGGCCGTTGGATCGCATACCTGGTCAGGGGCGGAATGCCCCGCACCCGGTCAGTGTTACAGCGACCGTAGGCGCGTACGCGATCGCGGCGCGCCACCCCATCGGAAGGAGAAATGCGTGGCCATCACTCGAGAGCGCACCGATCGCCGGGACGACACGTTCGTCGCGGGATTGTTGAATGCTCCGACCTGGCCAGCCTCCGTCGACGGACCGCCCACCGGACCTAGCCGTCCGACCGCGTCCGAGCGAGTGACCTCCCGCGTATCCTCGACGAGACGGTCGAGGGAGGGCGTTCGCGTGACACCAGGGCAACCGACCCAGCAGGGGGAGCAGGCCCAGCAGCGGGAGCGGTTCGAGCGCGACGCAATGCCGTTCGTGGATCAGCTCTACGGCGCCGCGCTCCGCATGACCCGCAACCCAGCCGATGCCGAGGATCTCGTCCAGGAGACGTTCCTCAAGGCGTTCGCGGCCTTCCACCAGTTCGAGCTGGGCACGAATCTCAAGGCATGGCTCTACCGGATCTTGACCAACACGTACATCAACTCGTACCGGAAGCGCCAGCGCCAGCCGATCCAGGCACCGACCGACGAGATCACCGACTGGCAGCTCGCCGAGGCGTCTTCGCACGCGTCGACCGGCCTCAAGTCGGCCGAGGTCGAGGCGCTCGACAAGCTCGCCGACTCCGATGTGAAGGACGCGCTGCAGGCGCTTCCCGAGGAGTTCCGGCTCGCGGTCTACCTGGCCGACGTCGAGGGCTTCTCGTACAAGGAGATTGCCGACATCATGAATACGCCGATCGGCACCGTGATGTCGCGGCTGCACCGTGGCCGCCGCAACCTGCGTCGCAGCTTGGAGGAGTACGCCGGTCGGCGTGGCTTCAACCGCAACGGCACAGCAGTAGACGATGACGTCGAAACCCCGGCCGCGCCGGCCGGCCAGGAGGTATGACCGTGGGCAGCGAGAACTCCCACAAGTCCGACTGCGGTGAAGTCCTCGACGAGGTATATCTCTACCTCGATCTCGAATGTGACGAGCAGCGGCGCGACCTCATCCGTACGCACCTCGACGAGTGCTCGCCGTGCCTACGGGAGTTCGGGATCGAGCAGGAAGTGAAGCTGCTGGTGTCGCGGTGCTGCGGCGGCGAGAAGGCGCCGGAAGCGCTGCGCGAGCGACTTCGCGCGAAGATCACTGAGCTGACCGTGCAGGTCGAGCGCCAGCGTTAGTTCTCGTGGCGGTCGGCCGTCGTTCGACGGCGACCCGAGCGGGTGCGCAGGGCGCTGCGGCGCACGGAGCGTGACACAAGGACGGCCCGGCAGCGCAATGGCGCTTGTCCGGGCCGTACCCATATCAGGAGTTGGGGCGCTTGCCGTGGTTGGCTGCGCTCTTGCGGCGGGCCTTCTTCTTGCGCGACTTCTTCGCCATCTCGGCCTCCGGCCTCTGGGGTGGTTGCGACAGTCGATCGTAGCCGGCCACAGCCTGATCACACCGGCCGGCCGGTCAGCCCGCCCGTGCCGCGCAAGGATTGGTCAGCACCGCGTGACACTTCCATGATTGGATACCTCTCGCGAGCTGCCAAAGTGACGAGAGGGGCAGATGATGGCCGACGAGATTCACGCCGAGATGGTGGCGAATGTGTGGAAGGTCGTCGCGAAGGCCGGTGATGCGGTGGAGGAGGGCGACACGCTGGTGATCCTCGAGTCCATGAAGATGGAGATCCCGGTCATCGCCGAGTCGGACGGCGTGGTCAAGCAGATCGCGGTCAACGAAGGCGACGTGATCCAGGAAGGCGATCTGATTGCCGTCGTCGACTGATGGGCAGGGCAGTTTGATCGGCGAACGCAGTTTGATCGGCGAACCCAGTTTGATCGGCGAACGCAGTTTGATCGGCAAAGGCATAAGGCCGATATGACGGTACGGACGAGGCCGGCGACCGAGGCGGACTATGCGGTGGCCGGCAGCATTTGCTACGAGGCCTATCGCGCGGACGGGCAGCTCGACGGCGGTGGAGGCTATGGGCGCGTGCTCGCCGACGTGGCCGCGCGGGCACCGGTGACCGAGGTGATCGTGGCCGACGACCCGGACAGCGGCGAGTTGCTCGGCTGCGTCACCTTCGTGTTGGCCGGCCGGCCGTGGGCCGAGGTCGCGCGCGATGGCGAAGGCGAGTTCCGCATGCTCGCGGTCGCGCCGGGCACACAAGGTCGAGGCGTCGGCTCGGCGCTCATACGGGCCTGCCTGGAACGAGCCAGCGCCCGGCGGTGCATCGCCGTGGCGATCTACGCGCGCGACACGAACGACCGGGCGATCGGGATGTACGAGCGGTTCGGCTTCGTACGCGTGCCGGAGCGCGACTGGGCTCCGGAACCGGATGTCAAGCTGCTGGCGTTGCGGCTGTCGCTGCCGGC
>DATCXD010000018.1:0-3561 GCA_036566005.1 Micromonosporaceae bacterium
ACCTGCCGTTGCATCGACTCGACGAGCGACGCCACCACGTGTCCGAGCTGTTCGCCCAGCGCTCCGGTTCGGCTGAGGAGGTCACCGCACATGCCCACCGGTGAACAGATCCGGCGGCCGGCCGGGGTCATCCACGACATCGGATATCAGCGCTACACCGGCGTACGGCTGGGGCGCGCCTACGCCACCCGATCGCTGTACGTGCACGGCGTCCGTACCGTATTCGGGTTGGGTCGCGGCGCGAAGTCGAAGATGTTCCCCTGGTTTGCCGCCGCGGGCCTGATGTTGTTCGCGGTCGTCGATGTCGCCGTCCGGTCACAGACCGGCACCATGCCGATCCACTACCTCGATCTGGCCAACGACGGGGTGCTGCTGGTCCTGTTGTTCATCGCGACCGCCGCGCCGGAGTTGGTGAGCCGCGACCTGCGGAACAAGACGTTGCCGCTCTACTTCTCCCGACCGCTCGGCCGGATCGACTACGCGGTCGCGAAACTGTGCGCGCTCGCGACCGGTGTTTTCGCGATCCTCGCCGCGCCGATGCTGGTGATCTTCATCGGCGGCGCGTTCTCACTGGACGGTGGCCACGCGGTCTGGCACGAGTTCACCGACTTCCTCGGCGGCCTCGTGCTTGCGGCGATCATCGCGATCGTCGACTCCGCCGTCGCGTTGCTGATCGCCTCGCTGCTGCGACGCTCGGCCGTCGCGACCGCGGTCATCGCCGGATATTTCCTGCTCACGGCCGCCATCGGCGGCGCAATCGAGGGGATCGTCGGCGGGGACACGGGCAAGAACGTCGGGCGCATGATCAGCCCGCCCGCCATCGTCGACGGCCTCAAAGAGTGGATCTTCCGAATCCAGGGCGCCGACCTCGGCAGCTACGGGCCGGTCTACCTCGCCATCACATTGGCGATGACGGGTGCGGCGATCGCGCTCTTGTTCCTGCGTTACCGAAAGGTCTCCCTATGAGCACCGTTGACCTGACCACCGTCTCGCGCTGGTACGGCAACGTCGTGGCGGTCAACGACGTCACGATGTCGCTGCCGCCGGGCGTGACCGGACTGCTCGGCCCGAATGGCGCCGGCAAGACGACGGTGCTGCACATGATGGCCGGCTTCCTTCCGCCGTCGCAGGGCACGGTCACCATCGACGGCGAACCGACGTGGCACCACCCGGACGTCTATCGCAAGATCGGGCTCGTCGTCGAGCGTGAGGCCGTCCATGGCTTCTTGACCGGGTACGAGTTCGTGCTCGCGAGCGCGCGCCTGCACAAACTGGCCGCGCCGAAGACCGCGGCCCGACGCGCGATCGAACTCGTCGAAATGACCGACGCGGCCGACCGGCGCATGGAGACGTATTCCAAGGGCATGCGTCAACGCGTACGGGTCGCGGCCGCCCTCGTGCACGAGCCACCCGTGCTGCTGCTGGACGAACCGTTCAACGGCATGGATCCGCGGCAGCGGCTGCACATGATGGATCTGTTGCACGCCATGGGTTCTGCCGGTAACACGGTGCTGTTCTCCTCGCACATCCTGGAGGAGGTCGAGCAGATTTCGGGCACCGTACAGGTGATCGTCTCGGGTCGGCTCGCGGCGTCGGGCGACTTCCGTACCATCCGGCGGTTGATGACGCACCGACCGCACGTGTTCGCGATCCGGTCCACCGACGATCGGCGGCTGGCGGTCGCGTTGCTCGGTGAGGAGTCGGTCGCCGGCATCGACGTGGCCGCCGGCGAGATCGAGGTACGGGCGAGCGACTACGGCGCCTTCACCCGAGCGCTGCCCCGCATTGCGATCCGTGAAGGCGTGCGGGTGTCCCAGTTGCGGCCGTCCGACGAGTCGCTGGAGAGCGTCTTCGCGTACCTGGTGGCGTCATGATGGTGCTGGTGGCGTCGTGATGGTGCGTTTAGCCCTGCTCGATGTGATCTTGCTCGATGTGATCTTGCTCGATGTGGTCTTGGCCGATGTGGTCTTGCTCGATGTCGCCGGGAGCGTGACAGCGCGATGAACATGACGATTGTGAGTCTCACGCTGCGAAGCCTGCTCGGCCGCAAGCGGGTCTGGCTGTTGTTGCCCTTGCCGGTGTTGTTGATCGGTCTGACGCTGCTGGGCCACCTGAACGATACGGTGGATACCGACTGGATCCGACCGATCGAACAGGGACTCGGTTTCGGCGTCGTCGTCCCGGTGATGGCACTGATCATCGGCGCGAGCGTGATCGGCTCCGAGATCGACGACGGCACGATCGTACACATCCTCACGAAACCGTTGCCGCGACGGGAGATCCTGCTCGCGAAGCTCGTCGTCGCGGCCGCCGTCACCGCGATCACGACCGGCGCCACGATGTTCGTGGCCGGCATCATCGCGAATGGTCTGCGCTTCGGCATCGGGCTCGCGGTCGGCGCAGCGGTCGCGTCGTGCTGCTACTGCGCGCTGTTCGTGGCGCTCAGCCTCGTGTCCCGGCGCCCAGTGCTGGTGGGTCTCGTCTACATCCTGTTGTGGGAGGGGCTGCTCACACACGTACTGACGAGCGGCGGGGTGATTTCCATCGAGGCGTACGCGGTGACGATCGCCGACCGGATCGCCGGTAACTCGTTGCTGGACACCTCCGTCTCGGTCCGTACGGCCATCATCATGGCGATCGTGTTCGCGGTCGGTGGCGCGTGGCTTGGGATCAACCGGCTGAAGTCATTCATGCTCGCCGGCGAGACGAATTAGGCAGTCGCACTCCGCCACGCGCGATGGTCGCGGGCGGCCAGCGGCGCCACATCCACCCGGCGATGACACCCCGGATGGCAGGCTGACCATCAGTTATCGCCGGCGAGCAGGTTGACCGCGAACCCGATGAACACGACGCCGCTGATCTGCTCCATCCGGCGCCGGAACGAGGGTCGCCGGATGCGCTCGCTCAGGGCGTGCGCCGCGCCGGACACGATCCAGTACCAGACCGCCAGCTCCGCGAGATCGACGCCGGTTAACAGCAGCGTCGTGGTGAACGTCGGCGCGCCGTGCGGGATGAACTGCGGGATCAGGCTCATGTAGAACACGCCGGCCTTGGGATTGAGCAGATTGGTACCCACGCCGGATCGGAACGCGGCGAACCATCCGCGACCGTGCGATGCGGTAGGCGCGTCGCCCGAGGCAGCCCCGGCGGCGGCTGCAGGCTCGGTCGACGGGACGTCGGTCACGGTTGCGTGCCGCCGTCGAGACTTGATCAGCGCCGAGGTGCCCAGCCACGCGAGGTATGCGGCTCCGGCAATGCGCACGGCGTCGTACGCCACGTGTGACGCGGTCAACAGCCCGGTGAGCCCCGCGGCTGTCGCGATCCCCCACACGAAGCAGCCGACGAGGATCCCGAGCGCCGCGGCCACGCCGAGGCGTCGTCCCTGGCTGGCGGAGGTCCGCACGACCAGCAGCGTGTCGAGACCGGGCGTGACGTTGATCAGCACGGCAACTCCGGCGAACGCCAACACGGCTGTGAGCACGCGACGATGCTACGCGCCGCGACGGAATGTCGTTGGTACGCACCATCTGGGCGGCTGCGGTGGCGCGCTCGGGTCGGGTG
>DATCXD010000023.1:0-2289 GCA_036566005.1 Micromonosporaceae bacterium
CGCGTTGCCAGCGCTTGTCGGCTGCGGGCGGTTCGGGTTCGCCGCCGCGGCGGTCAAGCCCGGGACCCCGAGCGAGGTCAGCAGCGGGCGAAATGTGTCCGGAGCGCGATACCAGCCGCCGGTCGTCTTCGTGCCGAGCACCGGCTGTCCGGCCGGTGTGAAGGTCACCGGGCCGCCCGCCGCCAGCGGATATACATGCTGCTTCAGCGTGTCCGGCTTCGGATTGCCGCTCGGCACGCGGTATGTGAGCTCGTACCGTGGCCCGAGCGGCCCGGTCGGCGCCGTGCTGGTCAGCGCCATCGCGCCGCTCGAATCGGGCCCGAACATCGCAACGAAGAGGCCACTCGCGTCGCCGAGTTGCCCCAGTCCCTCGGTGCTGCCGGGCTCGCCATCGCCGCCCACCACGATCGGCGTCGAGATGCCGGGCCCGGTGATGGTTGCCTGGGCCGCACCTTTCGCCGCGGCCGGGCCCGCCGTCATCAGCACGACCACACCGGCCACCGCCGCCACCACACACATGCGCCGAATCATGGCTTCATCCCCTCAATCGCCGGTCGCACTGAACACACCCGCGCACTGGATAGACCGCGCGCTGGATAGACAGCGCGATAAATACACCGCGCGCTGGACAGACAGCGCGATAAATACACCGCGCACTGGATAGACAGCGCGATAAATACACCGCGCACTGGATACACCGCCGCGATCGAGAAGGTTCCGTTACCGCATCCCGGACGCGATAGAGAGCGCCGCGGCCAGCGGGCGGACGCCGTCGAGCCGGTAGGTGATGTTGCCCTCGGTCCAGACCAGCGTGCCGTCCGCGCGCCGGGCCGAGCCCGAGTCCTCGCTGCCATCCGGCAGGACGTAGACAAGCGTGATCGGTTTGTCGAACCACACCGCGTCGTGTCCGTTGACATTGACGCGCTGGGCCAGGCCGCCGGCGATGTACTTCTCCCACAGAACGCCGAGATTCCCCGGGAACTCGTCGATCTGGATCGGACCGGACGGCAACGTATAGCCCAACGAGACCACTCGTCCGTCCGAGACCGTGACCGAGGCCGGCTCGCCGAGCGCGCGTGGCACCCGTACCGCAAAGCCAACCTCTCGCTCGGCGGCCGCAAGGTCCGCCGCGTGCGTGCCGGGAAGCGCTGGGTTCGATGCCGGCGGCGGTCCCGGTTCGCGGCGCACCTCGGTTCCGCCGAACCCGAAGACGTGGGTGATCGCACCCCGCACCGGCGCAGAAACCGCGGCCGACACCCCGACGGCCGCAAGCAACGCGGCGAGCGCGGCCACCCAGCGGCGCCATTTGTGGGTACGCCGCCTGGGCACGCTGATCGTGGCCAGTACGAGATCGGCCATGTCGTCGCGGGTTTCGACGATGATGCCGCGTCCCAACTCGCGCAGTTCGTCGCGAAGGTCAGTCATCGCCCGCTCCCACCTCGACGCGCTGATCGGCCAGGATGCGCCGGAGTCGGTCCAGTCCGCGCGCGGCCCGCGACTTCACCGTGCCCTTGGGCAAGTTCAACGCCGTGGCGGTCTCGGCCTCCGTTAGGTCGAGCAGATAGCGGAGCGCGAGAACCTCCCGATCCTGAGCACGCAGGGCGCCCAGCGCCTTGACCAGCTCGTTTCGGCGTTCGCCGGTGAGTGCACTGATCGTCGGTTCGTCCTCCAGGATGTCGTTGTGCCAGTTGGCCGCGCGGTCAGCCAGGTTGCGGGCCCGCGATCGTGCGCGCGTCATGTTGTGCGTCTGGTTGACAACGATGCGCAGCAGCCACGGCCGGAACGCTTCCCGGGTGCGGAAGCGCGACAACGCGAAATAGGCCGACACGAATGCCTCCTGGACGACGTCGTCGGCATCGCTTCCGGCGCCGCACAGGATCGCGGTGCGTTGTGCGATCGCGCCGTAGCGCACGACCAGGACCCGGAACAGATCCCGCTCGCCTGCCGTCACTCGGGCGATCACCTCGGCGTCGTCCGTGTCGTTCCCCCTCGTACGTCGTGTGTCTCTTCTACACCGCCCGGGACGATATGGTTCCGTCCCGGGCGCCACGTCGTGCCGCGCGGGCGGGTCGTGTGGTGAGTTCGGTGTCCGCTGCCGTCGGCGCGTGAACGCTCGCTCGGCCTCGAGATCCGTGACCTTGCAGCGAGCAACACCGTTGACTTAAGTTTTTGATCGCGCTGTCAATCCTGTTTCCATGATCTTTACTTCGGTGTGGAGCGTGTATCGTTGCGCGGTCGGCGGGAACTGGCCGGCGTTTCTGGCGTATTTGCTGGTGGCGTGTTTGCGGG
>DATCXD010000037.1:0-2135 GCA_036566005.1 Micromonosporaceae bacterium
GTGCGCCGCGACGTGCGCTCGTCCGGCGCGGCCTTCCTCGCCTCGGAACTGGCGCTGCTGTTCCGACGCCGGCGCACCTGGGCGATGCTCCTGGCGCTGGCGGCGATTCCAATCCTCGTCGCCGTCGCGGTGCGGCTGTCGTCGTCGCCGCCGCCTGGTCGGGGACCGGCGTTCCTCGACAGGATCTCGCAGAACGGCTTGTTCGTCGGCGTGGTGGGCCTGCTGCTGTGCATTCCGCTGTTCTTGCCGCTCACCGTCGGGGTGGTGGCCGGCGACACGATCGCGGGGGAGGCCAGTCACGGCACACTGCGCTACCTGGTGGTCGCCCCGGTGGGACGGGTGCGGCTACTCGTGGTCAAGTACGTGGCCGCTGCCGTGTTCTGCGTCGCGGCGACGCTCACGGTCGCACTTGGCGGCACGATCGCCGGTCTTGCGCTGTTCCCGGTGGGGCCGGTGACGCTGCTGTCGGGGGACACCATCGGAATCGGGGAGTCGGTGCTGCGGCTGGCGCTGGTCGCCGGTTACATCGCCGTGTCGCTGCTCGGCCTGTCGGCCATCGGCCTCTTCTTCTCCACCCTGACGGATGTGCCGGTCGGTGCCATGGCCGCGACGGTGGTACTCGCCGTGGCGTCTCAGGTGCTCGACGCGTTGCCGCAACTCGACTGGTTGCATCCGTGGCTGTTCAGTCACCACTGGCTGGACTTCGCCGACCTGCTGCGGTCGCCGATCTCGTGGGAGTCCTTCGGCGACAACGCGCTGTTGCAACTGGGGTATCTCGTGGTCTTCGGGGCGCTGGCCTACGGCAGGTTCGTGACCAAAGACATCCTGTCCTGACACGCTTCGGCTCCCGGCATATCGACGATCGTCGATATAGCTGCGATAATTGCAGCATGCCCCTTGCCGAATTGCTTCCCGTGATCGATGTCACCGCGTGCTGTGCGCCGTTGACCCGCGAGCCGCTTGACCAAAACAACGCGGCGGATTTGGCCCGCTCGCTCAAGGCATTGGCGGATCCGGCACGGCTGCGGCTGATCTCGATGGTCGCCGCGCATGAGGGCGCCGAGGCGTGCGTGTGCGATCTCACCGAGCCGTTAGGCCTTTCGCAACCGACGGTGTCGCACCATCTGAAGGTGCTCGTGGATGCCGGGATGCTGACGCGGTCGAAGCGGGGCACCTGGGCGTATTACCGGCTGGTACCCGGTGCGCTCGACTCCGTGGCGCGTTTGCTGGTCACCGCGTAGCCGCATCCGCCGGCCGGGCTGAACCTCGTCGGCACTGTCGCGGTCGGCCGCTGGCCTCAGTCGACCGCCGGCACCGTGCACCGGGATTCGGAGCGGATCAGCACCTGCGGCCCCTGGGAAGCGCTGTTATTCGTGACCCGGTAAATGATCAGCGGCGGTCCCACGATCGTGATCTCGATTTTGTCGACGTGGTCCAATTTCTGCAGCGTCGCATTCCAGCGGTCGCGAGCCTGGTACCGGTCGACGAGATCGCTCATCCAGCCTGTCTCGTCGAAGTCCTCGGCAACCGTGATCCTACGAACGACGGCGAATTGCTGGCCGTCCCCGCCGTCAGGACACGCGGACACGTCTGTTTCATCCGCGCTCGAGACGATCGCGGAGGCCGGCAACGAGCTCTGGATGTCGTCGACACCGGTGAGAACCTCACGGCTGACACCGTCCAGCGTCGTGGGTTCGTTGCCCCGCATGTTCGTGGCGATGTACCAGCCGACGGTGAGGAGGCCGGCACAGGCGACGGCGAAGATGAACGTCATCCGGCGCGCGCGTTTCTGGTTCGCGGTGAGCTGCATCACGGAGTGTGCTGCGATCTCGGGTTCGTCACCGTGACCGTGCCGCCGTTCCAGGTGATTGTGTGACCGTCCTGTGAGACCATGGCGCCGAATGCGACAAAGTTGTTCCGGGGAACGCACGAGGTGACCGCGCCGCCGGAGGCATCGGTGCCGATCACACACAGGTCGCCGTTGTGATTCTTCGCCACCCACGCCGTAAACCCTGCGGCATCCGTCTGCACGAAACGAACGGCGGATGGATCGATCTCCATGTGTTGCAACATGTCCGGGAAGGCGAACCCGTCGATTTCACGCGGCGGGTTCTCGAACCACGCGTCCGCCTCTT
>DATCXD010000048.1:0-5540 GCA_036566005.1 Micromonosporaceae bacterium
GCCACCGGGATGACCGACGACGACTTCGGCAAGCCCATCGTCGCCATCGCCAACAGCTTCACCCAGTTCGTCCCCGGTCACGTCCACCTACGCAACATGGGCGCCCTGGTCGCCGACGCGGTCGCCGAGGCCGGCGGGGTCGGCCGGGAGTTCAACACGATCGCGGTCGACGACGGCATCGCCATGGGCCACGGCGGCATGCTCTACTCCCTGCCCAGCCGCGAGCTGATCGCCGATGCCGTCGAGTACATGGTCAACGCGCACTGCGCCGATGCTCTCGTCTGCATCTCGAACTGTGACAAGATCACGCCCGGCATGCTGCTGGCCTCGCTTCGGCTCAACATCCCGACCGTCTTCGTGTCCGGCGGCCCGATGGAGGCCGGCAAGACGGTCGCCATCGAGGGCGTCGTCCACTCGCGGATCGACCTCATCGACGCGATGATCGCGTCGTCGAACGAATCGGTCACCGAAGACCAACTCGGTGCGATCGAACGCTCCGCGTGCCCGACTTGCGGCTCGTGCTCGGGCATGTTCACCGCGAACTCGATGAACTGCCTGACCGAGGCGATCGGCCTGGCGCTGCCGGGCAACGGCTCGACGCTGGCCACGCACGAGTCGCGGAAGGCGTTGTTCGAGCGGGCCGGCGGGCTCGTCGTCGACCTGGCGAAGCGGTATTACGAGGGCGGCGACGCCTCGGTGCTGCCGCGCGCGATCGCGACTCGCGAGGCATTCGAGAACGCGGTCGCGCTCGACGTCGCCATGGGCGGCTCGACGAACACGGTGCTGCACCTGCTCGCCGCCGCGCGCGAGGCCGAGCTGGACTTCCACGTCGCCGACATCGACGCCGTCTCCCGGCGGGTGCCGTGCCTGGCCAAGGTCGCGCCGAACACGCCGAAGTACCACATGGAGGACGTACACCGGGCCGGCGGCATCCCGGCCATCCTCGGCGAACTCGACCGGGCCGGTCTGCTGCACCGCAATGTGACCACCGTGCACTCGCCGACCGTCGACGAATGGCTGTCCACGTGGGACGTACGCGGCGATGCCCCGTCGCCGGACGCGCTCGAGTTGTTCCACGCGGCGCCGGGCGGCGTACGGACGACCGAGCCGTTCTCGACGAGCAACCGCTGGGACCGGCTGGACACCGATGCGTCCGACGGTTGCATCCGCGACCTGGCCCATGCGTACACCGCGGACGGTGGGCTCGCGATCCTGCATGGCAACCTGGCCGTCGACGGCTGCGTGGTGAAGACGGCCGGCGTCAGCGAAGACGTCTGGACGTTCTCCGGACCGGCCAAGGTCTTCGAGTCCCAGGAAGCGGCCGCGTCGGGCATCCTCGGCGACCAGATCAAGGCCGGTGACGTGGTGGTGATCCGGTACGAAGGCCCGAAGGGCGGCCCCGGCATGCAGGAGATGCTCTACCCGACGTCGTTTCTCAAGGGACGCGGTCTCGGCAAGGCGTGCGCGCTCGTCACCGACGGCCGGTTCTCCGGCGGCACGTCCGGGCTGTCCATCGGACACATCTCACCGGAAGCGGCGGCCGGCGGCACGATAGCCCTCGTCGAGGACGGCGACGTCATCGAGATCGACATCCCGAACCGGTCGCTTCGCCTGGCCGTTGCCGATGACGTGCTCGACGCCCGCCGGGTCGCCCAGGAGAAGCGCGATCGGCCGTACACACCGGTCGATCGGGAGCGTGTGGTGTCGGCGGCGTTGCGGGCGTACGCATCGATGACAACGAGCGCGTCCGATGGCGCATACCGTCGCGTGCCGGAATAGCGGCTTTCCGACTGATCCGACTTGGGCGAGCCTTCCGGTGGTTGGCCGAATCACGCCCGACCATGAAGACATGCAAGAGACCGCGGCCGAACTAGCCGCCCTTCAGGAGTTGCTCGATCGCTCCGCGGCGACGCGCAACGCGCATCTGCTCGGCATCATGACGCCGCAACGGCGGCTGTCGGCCGGCCAGATCGTGACCGCGCTGACCGGCATGCAGGTGCTGGTCGTGGCGACCGTGACAGCGGCCGGCGAACCGCGCACGAGCTGCCTCGACGGGCATTTCCTGCACGGCCGGTGGGTGTTCAGCACCGGTGCGAGCGCAGTCAAGGCCCGGCACATCAAGGTGCGCCCGGCGGTCAGTGCCACGTACGTCGACGGGGAACGCATCGCGGTCTTCACCCACGGCCGGGCCGACTACATCACCGCGGACTCGCCGGACTTCGGTCCCCTCGATGCATACTTCACCGGTTATTACGGTTCATCGCCGACGACGTGGGATCCCGACATCGTGTTCTTCCGCCTCCAGCCGACGTGGATGCTCGGGTACGCCGCCGACGCCGAGTCACTGCCGGATCACTGAGTTGGCATGTCGCGTGCTCATCATGATCAACAGATCGGGTAGCATCTGCCGGGGAGCGACGAGAGACCGCGCACCGCGCGCCTGGTGCCGGCTATGTGGCAAAGGGGACCGCCGTGCATGTACCACCAATCCCGCACCTGACCGCCGAAGACCCGCAGCTCGCCATGCTGATCGAGGGCGAGGCCGCGCGCCAGCACGACAAACTGCGGATGATCCCGTCGGAGAACTACGTCTCCGAGGCCGTGCTCGAGGCGACCGGCACGGTGCTCACGAACAAATACTCCGAGGGGTACGCGACCAAGCGCTACTACGAAGGCCAGCAGTTCGTGGACCCGATCGAGCAGCTCGCCGTCGCGCGAGCGACCGAACTGTTCGGCGTTGACCACGCCAACGTCCAGCCGTACTCCGGCTCACCGGCCAACCTCGCCGTGTACCTCGCCTTTGCGACGCCCGGTGACACGTTCCTGTCGCTGGAGCTCGCCCATGGTGGCCACCTCACCCACGGATCGCCGGTGTCGGCCACCGGCAAGTGGTTCCATCCGGTCCACTACGGTGTCGACCAGGCCACCGGTCGTGTCGACATGAATCGGGTCCGCGAGATCGCCCTCGCCGAGCGCCCGAAAATGATCTTCTGCGGCGGTACGGCGATCCCCCGTACCATCGATTTCCCGGCGTTCGCGGAGATCGCGCGCGAGGTCGATGCGCTCCTGGTCGCGGACATCGCGCACATCGCCGGTCTGATCGTCGGCGGCGCCCACCCGTCGCCGGTCGGCTACGCGAACGTCATCTCGACGACGACGCACAAGACCCTCCGCGGCCCGCGGGGCGCGATGCTCATGTGCGACGAGGAGTACGCCACGGCGATCGACAAGGCCGTCTTCCCGGGCCTGCAGGGTGGTCCACACAACCACACGACGGCCGGAATCGCGGTCGCGCTGCGCGAGGCGGCGCAGCCGTCTTTCCGCGACTACGCCCACCAGATCGTCGCGAACGCCAAGGCGCTGGCGGCGGCCCTGACCGAGCACGGCTTCGACCTGGTCTCCGGCGGGACGGACAACCACCTGATCCTGATCGACCTGACGAACAAGGGGATCAACGGAAAGCCGGCGGCGAAGGCGCTGGACGCGGCCGGCATCGAGCTGAACTTCAACACCGTGCCGTTCGATCCGCGCAAGCCGTGGAGCCCGTCCGGCATCCGTCTCGGCACGCCGGCCCTCACGACGCGGGGCCTGACCGAGGAGCACATGCCCCAGGTCGCGGCGTGGATGGACGAGGCGATCACGGCCGGCGTCAAGGACGACGCCGATGCGCTGGCGAGCATCGCCGGTGCGATCGCCGACCTGCTGTCCGGCTTCCCGATGCCGGGTTACACCGCCTGATGCCCACGGCCGGCCGCTGACGCGCGGCCGGCCCGTATGCCGGTGCGCCGCGCCCGATCCCGGCCGGCGCACAGGTTCGCTGGCCCCGGCGGTGGCCGGCGACCCGAATGGTGGAACAATTCTTCGGTGGAGCGCGCCCGATTTCGTTACAACGTGTCGATCTGTCTCGCCGGCATCCTCGCCTTCCTCGGCGCGATCCCGGTGGCGACGGTCGGTTTCGGGCACGAGGACGTGCCGGCATACGCCTACGTGCTCCTGTTGATCCTGCTCGTCCCGCTGTCGATCGCGGTGTGGGGCTGGCGCGCCGGCACCGACGCCGACGCGAACGGCCTGCGGATCCGGGCGTTGATCAGCTCACGTCGCATCCCATGGACCGACGTAGCGCTTCTCGGCCCACGCCGGCGCCGCGTCTACGCCCAGCTCACCGACGGTCGAGCGATCAAGCTGGCCGCGGTCAGCCCGGCCGATCTGCCGCGGCTGGTCGCCGCGAGCGGTCAAAAGATCACCGAGCCGGTACGTGATGGTGCCGCGCCAGCCGGCGAAGCGATTGCTGGACCGACCGGCGACGCGACGGTCGACGACACCGCTGACGACACCGTCGCTCGACCGGCCGACGACACGACGGCCGCCCAGGCCGACGGCGCGACGGCCGCCCAGGCCGACGAGCTCACCGGGTCCCAGGCTCGCCCGGCGCCCGTAGCCGCCGACGATCAGTAGTCGTCGACCACCACGTTCTCCAGCGGCTCACCGTTGACATAGCGCTCGACCTGTGCCCGCACCAGGTTGTAGGCCCGACCCATCAGCCCGGCGACCGCGCCGCCGACGTGCGGCGTGATGAGCACATTGGGCATTGACCAGAGCGGGTGCCCATCCGGCAGCGGTTCCGGGTCGGTGACGTCGAGCGCGGCCGAGATGCGACCGGTCGCGAGGGCGTCCATCAGCGCGCCGGTGTCGACGATCGGCCCGCGGGCCGCGTTGACCAGCAGCGCGCCGTCGCGCATCCGGGCCAGAAATTTGGCGTCGACCAGACCGATCGTTTCGCGTGTCTGCGGCAGCAGCAACACGACGACGTCCGCCTCCGGCAGCAGTCCGGGCAACTCGGCGACTCCGTGCACGCCATCCCGCGCGGTCCGGGCGACCTTTACGACACTGGCCTCGCAGGCGAGGAGCCGACGTTCGAGCGCGTCACCGATCGCTCCGGCGCCGACGATCAGCACCCGCTTGCCGGTCAGCTCCGGCGCGAGCCCGATCTCCTCCCGGGACAGCCAGTGACCCGCAGCCTGCGCGCGGACGAAGGCCGGGAACGTACGCAGCCAGGTCAGCATCGCCGTCAGCGCCCATTCGGCGGTCGATGCGTTATGTACGCCCCGCGCATCGCACAGCGTCACGCCGTCGGGCACGTGCCCGATCCACGCATCGGCGCCCGCACTCAGCAGCTGGATCACCCGCAGGCGCGACATCCGGGCGGTGAGCTCGACGATCGAACCGAACGACAGGAACGGCGGCACCAGGAAATCCACCTCGGCGGGATCGCCCGGTAGCTCGTCGATGCTGGAACAGATCTGGACCGTGACCGGCAGTCCGGCGAACAGATCGTGCGGGTACGGGTAAGGCAGCCAGATCGTCACGGGTACCGACGATAGCCGGTCGTCGCGGAACGGCAGCGCGGGAATGGTCCGGTTAGGCTGGGCCGCGTGAAAGCCCCCCGATCCCGTTCGACACTGCGTCCGGATGCCGGTGGCGGCAGTCTGGCGAACGCCGCGGTGGCTACGGCGCCGGCGACGAGTACCCGGCGGCGGGTT
>DATCXD010000065.1:0-2668 GCA_036566005.1 Micromonosporaceae bacterium
GATTCCCCGATAGTCGAGCCGCGATCGCAGCGGGCGTCGGCTGGCCGCTGGCGAAGACCGTGAGATCCTGGTACGCGTGACCGGAACGCTGATGCTGGGGCAATACCCCGTCGATCCGCCCGTGGTGCTGGCGCCGATGGCCGGCATCACGAATATCGCGTTCCGTCGCCTGTGCCGGGAGCAGGGCGCCGGGATCTACGTCTGCGAGATGATCACCACCGTCGCGCTCGCGTACCGGAATCCGAAGACGGAAAAGATGATCGAGTTCGGCCCGGACGAGCATCCGCGCAGCATGCAGCTCTACGGCGTCGATCCGGCGATGACCACGAGGGCCGTCCGCCGGATCGTCGACGAGGACCTCGCCGACCACATCGACCTGAACTTCGGCTGCAGCGTACGGAAGATCACCAGCAAGGGCGGCGGGTCGGCGATCCCCTACAAGCGGCGGCTGTTCGGCGCGATCGTGGCGGCGGCCGTCGACGCGGCCACCCCGGCCGGCATCCCGGTGACGGTGAAGATGCGCAAAGGGCTCGACGACGACCACCTGACCTACGTCGAGGCCGGCCGGATCGCGCAGGACGCCGGCGTGAAATGGGTCGCGTTGCACGCGCGTACGGCGAGCCAGCGCTACTCGGGCACGGCCGACTGGGATGCGATCGCCACCCTGAAGCAGGCGCTGGATGTGCCGGTGCTCGGCAACGGCGACATCTGGGAAGCCGACGACGCGCTGCGTATGGTCGCCGAGACCGGTTGTGACGGGGTGGTGGTCGGCCGGGGCTGCCTGGGCCGACCGTGGCTCTTCGCCGACCTGGCCGCCGCCTTCGCCGGCCGACCGGAGCGGGTGCTGCCGACGCTGGGCGAGGTCGCCGCCGTCATGCGCCGCCACGCCGAGCTGCTTGTCGACTGGTGGGGGGCCGAGCGGGAGGCTGTCACGGACTTCCGTAAGCACGTGGCCTGGTATCTCAAGGGCTTCCCGGTCGGCTCGGAACTGCGGCGCACGATGGCTATGACGTCCTCGTTGATGGAGCTCGACGACCTGCTCGGCAAGCTCGATGCCGACGTCGAATTCCCGTCCGCGAACCTTGGTCAGCCCCGAGGCCGGACGAACGCGCCGGCCAAGGTCGTGCTGCCGTACGGCTGGCTCGACGACCGCGATGACGTGACCGTGCCGGAAGATGCCGAGCACGACGACTCCGGCGGCTGAGCGCTCGCCGTCACCGGCCCCACCAGCAACAATGCGGCCAACGCCGCGAGTTCGAGAAGGAACGCCAGGCCCAGGTTCACCACACGATGCACACCGGCCGCCAGCTCACCGCGCCAGGCTAGCCGATCACGGCAGCCGCCACAAGACCGTTTCCTTGATGTCCGCGTCCTCCAGATCGCGGATCACCGGCACCGCCAAGGACGCGACTCGCACGAGATCGTCGGTCGGCACGTAGGCACGGCCCGGATCACCGGCGAGCACGACCGCACCGCGGTCGCGCGCCGCACGTAGGAAACGCAGCATCGCCGTGGCCATGTCACGGTTGTAGAACACATCTCCAGCCAGGACCACGTCCACGTCGGTCGCCGTCTCCACCAACAGATTCCCTTGGTACGGCTGGATTCCGCGCGCGTTGGCCGCCGCGTTCAATCGGATCGCCGCGATCGCGTACGGGTCGATCTCGTTCGCGACAACGGATCGGGCGCCGGCAAGCGAAGCGGCGAGCGCGACCAGACCCGAGCCGGCCGCGAGATCGAGCACGCTTCGGCCGGCCACGAGATCCGGATGGTCGAGCACGTAGCGCGCCAGCGCCTGCCCGCCGGCCCAGGGAAACGCCCAGAACGGCGGGGCCAGACCCGGACCGCCGTGGAGTTCCTCGGTGATCTCCCACAGCGCGATCGCGTCATCCGCCTGGTACGTCCGGATTTCCGGTACGAGCGGCACCGGCGCCAGCCCGGTGTGCCCGAGAACGAATGATTCGGCCGCCTCGGCGGTCACCGACATGCATCCATTGTCTCGGTCACGTGCTCGGTCTCGGTCACGTGCTCGGTCTCGGTCACGTGCTCGCCTGCTCGGCCTCGGTCACACGCTCGCCTGCTCGACTCGGTCACATGCTCGTCTCCGTCACGTGGTCGCGCTGGCTCGGCGGAGACGTTCGTCCGCCTCGCTGGGTTCGAGCCCGACCTGACCCTCGATGCGCCACTTCTTTTCATTGAACGCTCGCACCCAGAGTCCGGCCGCCCACGCCGCGCCGATTGCATCGGGCAACCAGGCCCGTCCGGCCGCGCGTTGGTAGGCCTCGATGAAGCTCGCGGTCTGGTCGATGGTCGCCGCGGGTCCGGTGCCGCTCGGCCACACCGCGGCGGCGAAGCCGACGATGGTCGCCTCGGGCGCCACGATGACGCTGTCCCAGTCGTGCACGGCCACGGGTGTGAAGCGCAGCCGGGCCGCATCCGGGGCCGCTACGGACAACGCTCGCCAGCGCACGTTCTGAGCCTCGAAGTCGCCGTGGCCGGCGACCACGTTGTGAGCACCGAACTCCGTGAGCCGGCGCTGAACGGCCCGCCCGACCTCGTCGAGCCACGCCGTGCCCGGTATCGCGTTCAGGTCGTCGGGTCGGTCGTCGGCCTCCGGCCAGACGCCGATGCCGCCGTGGTTCCAGGCGTTCCACGGCGGTGGCGGGTC
>DATCXD010000084.1:0-5090 GCA_036566005.1 Micromonosporaceae bacterium
AAGCTGGCCACTTCGGGCACCGTCGACGGTGCGATCGCGAACGCTTCGCCCGCCGATCGAGCCAATCGCATTCGCGCGTTCGTCGACGCGGCCGGCGGCCTGACCACAGCGGGTTATTGCCGCACCCGGCACACGCGCGCGGCCTTTGCCAACTCGGCCGGCCAGGCCGTCTCCGGAGCGACCGCGGAGATCGCGATGGACGGCATCGCCCGGACGGCGTCGAGCGACGGATCCGCTCGGCACGCGTCCGCCTACCTCGCCGATGTGGACGGCGCGAAACTTGGCGCACGGGCGGCCGCCAAGGCCCGGGCCGGCGACGGCGCGACCGAGTTGCCCCCGGGCCGCTACGAAGTGGTGCTCGAACCGACCGCGGTGGCCGACGTTCTGCAGGCGCTGGCGATGTTCGGCTTCGACGGCAAGGGAGTCAACGAGCGGCGGTCGTTCCTCGTCGCCGGTGAGCAGCAAATGGACCCGACGATCACGTTCGTCGACGACGCGGTGAGCCCGGGCATGATCGGGCTGCCGTTCGACGACGAGGGCACGCCACGACAGGTCACTCCAATCGTCGAGAACGGGCGGACGGTCGGGCCGGTCCAGAACCGCCGTACGGCGCGCGAGGCCGGCACGGAGTCGACCGGCAACGGCGGCGGGTCGTTCGGCGCGTTTGCCTTGAATCTGATGCTGCGGCCGGACGGTGGCGATCACGAGGTCGCCGAGGTCGACGGGCCGGCGGCCGACTCGACCGTCGCCGCGCTGGTGGCGAACGTGTCACAGGGCATTCTCGTGACAGATCACTGGTACACGCGGGTGCTCGACCCGCGCACGCTGGTGATGACCGGTCTGACCCGCAACGGCGTGTGGCTCATCGAGAACGGCGAGATCACTCGGCCGCTGCGCAACTTCCGCTTCACGCAGTCGTACCCGCAGGCGTTGGGGCCGAGCGTCGTCCTTGGGGTAGGTACGCACGCCCGCGCCGTGCCGAACAACTACTCGGTCGCGTCGTTCCGGTGCCCGGCGCTGCACCTCGCGTCGTGGAACTTCACCGGCGGCGCATCCGGCTGAGCCGGGGTGGCCCTCGGGCCCGTCGCTACGCCGGCTGGGCCGCCGCTCAGTCGCGACTTCACCGCACTTGGGGCTTTAATTTCGTTGGTGGCCCCAAGTGCGGTGAGGTTATCGCGATCTTGGGAACCCTCCGCGGGATGGCGAAGGCAACAGCGGAAGTGAAGTTGTGCACAACACCCCCGAAATGTGAGGTGACGGCTTTCCTTCCGGCCGATCGAAGGATCAGACTGCCCCTCGATGCCATGTGCGCTCGAACCCCGGGCGTAACGTGTGCACCGACGCGGCGCAGCGCGGCGCTCGCGATATTCGGCCTGCCTTGTCGCGGACCAGGATCTCCGACGTGCTCGCCGCGCCCAACGCTACAGCTGATCATGTGCGGCACACCCGGAGTTGATCCGGGCTTAGCAGACCCGTCAGGGAGCGAAGAACAAGATGACCACGACGACGGCTCGACCACCGTCCGCCGGGGCGGCCGTACCACGGCCCCGCGCCGCGATCTCGGAAAAGACCTTGCGCAAGGACCGGTGGTGGCTAGCACCACTGCTGACCGTCATCGGGCTGGTGGCCTGGTTGGCGTACGCCACGGTTCGCGTGTTCATGCAGAGCGACTACCTTGCGGAGGGCGCCGGCTATCACTACCTGACGCCGTTCTACTCGCCGTGCCTGTCCAATGGGTGCTCGCCCTCGGCCGCCGAGTGGGGCCGATTCCTGCCTAACTGGCCGATCCTGCCGTACGCGCTCATCACACTGGTCTTCCTGCTTGCCTTCCGGCTGACCTGCTACTACTACCGCAAGGCCTATTACCGCAGCTTCTGGGCGTCACCGCCGGCGTGCGCGGTGCCGGACGGCCACAAGACCTACAGCGGCGAGACGCGGTTCCCGCTGATCTTCCAGAACGCCCACCGGTACATGTTCTATGCCGCGTTCCTGATCTCGATCATCAACTCCTGGGACGCCATCCGGGCCTTCTGGGGTCCCGATGGCGGCGGGTTCGGCCTCGGCAACCTCGTCCTGTTGGCCAACGTCGTGTTGCTGTGGGCCTACACGTTGTCGTGCCACTCGTGCCGGCACATCATCGGCGGGCGGCTGAAGCACTTCTCCCAGCACCCGGTGCGCTACAAGGTCTGGGGCATCGTGTCGAAGATGAACGGACACCACATGGGTCTGGCCTGGACGACCCTGGCGTCGCTCGCCGTCACCGACTTCTACGTGATGGCCGTGTCCGCCGGCTGGTTCGCCGACCCGCGCTTCATCAACTAAGGGACCGAACGTCATGACAGACATTCAGCGGGAGCCGTACGACGTCGTCGTCATCGGTGCCGGCGGCGCGGGCCTGCGAGCCGCCATCGAGGCGCGACTGGCCGGCAAGCGTACGGCGATCATCTCCAAGTCGCTGTTCGGCAAGGCGCACACGGTCATGGCCGAGGGCGGCGCCGCGGCGTCCATGGGCAACATGAACTCGAACGACAACTGGATTGTCCATTTCCGCGACACGATGCGCGGCGGCAAGTTCCTCAACAACTTCCGGATGGCCGAACTGCACGCGAAGGAAGCGCCGAGCCGGGTGTGGGAGCTGGAGACGTACGGTGCGCTGTTCGACCGTACGCCGGAGGGCAAGATCAGCCAGCGTAACTTCGGCGGCCACGAGTACCCCCGGCTCGCGCACGTCGGCGACCGTACCGGCCTGGAGATAATCCGTACGCTCCAGCAGAAGATCGTCTCGCTGCAGCAGGACGACTTCGCCGAGACCGGTGATTACGAAGCGAATCTCAAGGTGTACGCCGAGTGCGCGATCACCGACCTCATGCTGGACGGCGACCGGGTGGCCGGCGCCTTCGGCTACTTCCGTGAAAACGGCAACCTGATCCTGTTCGAGGCACCCGCGATCGTGCTGGCCACCGGCGGCGTGGGCAAGTCGTACAAGGTGACGTCCAACTCGTGGGAGTACACCGGTGACGGTCACGCGCTCGCGCTGCGCGCCGGCGCAACGCTCATCAACATGGAGTTCCTGCAGTTCCACCCGACCGGCATGATCTGGCCGCCGTCGGTCAGGGGCATCCTCGTCACCGAGTCGGTCCGCGGCGACGGCGGCGTCCTCCGTAACTCCGACGGCAAGCGGTTCATGTTTGACTACGTCCCTGACGTGTTCCGCAAGCAGTACGCGGAGACCGAGGAGGAAGCCGACCGCTGGTATACCGACCCGGACCACAACCAGCGTCCGCCCGAGCTGCTCCCCCGCGACGAGGTCGCGCGCGCGATCAACTCCGAGGTCAAGGCCGGCCGCGGTACCGAAAACGGCGGCGTCTACCTGGACATCGCGAGCCGGCGACCGGCCGAGTTCATCCTCAAGCGCCTGCCGTCGATGTACCACCAGTTCAAAGAGCTGGCCGACGTCGACATCACGAAGCAGCCGATGGAGATCGGCCCGACGTGCCACTACGTGATGGGCGGCGTGGAGGTCGACCCGGACACCGCCACCGCGGCCGGCCGCGTGCAGGGGCTGTTCGCGGCGGGCGAGGTGTCCGGCGGCATGCACGGCTCCAACCGGCTCGGCGGCAACTCGCTGTCCGACCTCCTCGTCTTCGGCAAGCGGGCCGGCGAGTTCGCGGCGGCGTACGCGTCAAGTGTGATCGAACGCCCGACGGTGTCGCCGGCAGCGGTCGATGCGGCGGCGAAGACAGCGCTGGCGCCCTTGGAGCGCGGCGATAAAGGGGAAAACCCTTACGACGTATGGCACGACCTGCAAGAGGTCATGCAGAGTCTGGTCGGCATCATTCGCCGCAAGGGCGAGCTGGAAGAGTCCATCAAGCTGCTGGCCGACCTGCGCACCCGGGTCGCGAGCGTCGGCGCGACCGGCGGCCGCAAGTTCAATCCGGGTTGGCACCTCGCCCTCGACCTCCGCAATATGCTGATCGTCTCGGAGTGCACCGCGCGAGCGGCGCTGGAGCGCGAGGAGTCGCGCGGCGGTCATACACGCGAGGACTTTCCCGAGATGGACAATACGTGGCGCCAGGTCAATCTGGTCTGCTCGCTGAACGCGGCCGGCGACGGCGTCGAGCTGACCCGTAAGCCGCTGCCGGCGTTACGGCCCGAGTTGCTCGGTCTGTTCGACGAGTCGGAGCTGTCGAAATATATGACCAAACAAGAGTTGACCGACTACGAGGCGGCGGCCGCCGCGGCGAAGCAGGTCACGGTGAACGACACCGTCGACACGAAGATTGGTGGCTAGTCATGGGAAGCAATCGTCACTTCCGCGTCTGGCGCGGTGACGACACCGGCGGCCAGCTGGAGGACTTCGACGTCGAGGTGAACGATGGCGAGGTCGTGCTCGACATCATCCACCGCCTGCAGGCCACCCAGACTCCGGATCTCGCGGTGCGCTGGAACTGCAAGGCCGGCAAGTGCGGCTCCTGCTCCATGGAGATCAACGGCATGCCGAAGCTCGGCTGCATGACGCGCATGTCGACGTTCGAGGAGACCGAGACCGTTACGGTCACGCCCATGCGTACGTTCCCGGTCATCCGCGACCTGGTCACCGACGTGTCCTTCAACTATCAGAAGGCGCGCGAGATGCCGGCGTTCGCGCCGCCGAAGGGCGTCGAGCCGGGCGAATACCGCATGCAGCAGGTCGACGTCGAACGCTCGCAGGAATTCCGCAAATGCATCGAGTGCTTCCTGTGCCAGAACACCTGCCATGTCGTACGGGACCACGACGAGAACAAGCCGGCGTACGCCGGGCCGCGCTTCTTCATCCGGGCCGCCGAACTCGACATGCACCCACTCGATTCCCGCGACGACCGCAAGGAATTCGCGAAAGAGGACCAGGGCATCGGCTACTGCAACATCACGAAGTGCTGCACCGAGGTGTGCCCCGAGCACATCAAAATCACCGACAACGCGATCATCCCGATGAAAGAGCGCGTCGTCGACCGGCGCTACGACCCGCTGGTGTGGCTCGGCAACAAGATCCTGCGTCGGGACCAGGTCAAGTCCTGACGCCGCTTCGCCCCGCTGCGCGCCGCCCCGCT
>DATCXD010000124.1:0-2753 GCA_036566005.1 Micromonosporaceae bacterium
TCCGATATCCGGCCCGCGGCATCGGAACGCTCTGGGAGCTGCCGGTCGAGCGCCCCGATTCGGCGCTATGCGACCTGCTCGGGACCACCCGGGCCGGACTGCTGATCGCGCTGGCACACCCGGCCGACACACCGACGCTCGCCCGGCGCCTGGAGGTCACACCCGGCGCGGTGTCTCAGCATCTCCGCGTGCTGCGGGACGCCGGTCTCGTCCGTACGGCTCGGGACGGCCGGACGGCGCTACACCTTCGCACGCGCCGGGCCGACGCGCTGCTCGGCAAGTGAGGCAAGTGAGGCAAGCGAGGTGAGCGGGGCGAGGAAACCGACTACGACAGCCGCTCCAGCATCATCGCCATGCCCTGGCCGCCGCCGACGCACATGGTCTCCAGACCGATCGACTTGTCGTGCCAGTTCAGCGAGTTGATCAGCGTCCCGGTGATCCGCGCGCCGGTCATTCCGAACGGGTGTCCGACGGCGATCGCGCCACCATTGACGTTCAGCTTCTCCAGCGGGATGCCGAGTTCCCGGTAGGACGGGATGACCTGAGCCGCGAACGCCTCGTTGATCTCGACAAGATCGACGTCATCGATCGTCATCCCGGCCCGGGCGAGCGCCATCCGCGATGCCTCGATCGGGCCGAGCCCCATGATCTCGGGGGACAGGGCGGTCACGCCGGTCGAGACGATCCGGGCCAGCGGCTTGATGCCTAGTTCGCGAGCCTTCGTGTCCGACATGATGACAACCGCCGCGGCACCGTCGTTGAGCGGGCAGCAGTTGCCGGCCGTGATGCGGCCGTCCGGGCGGAAGACCGGCTTGAGGCCGGCGACCGCTTCCAGGGTCACACCGGCTCGTGGGCCGTCATCGCCGCTGACGACCTTGCCGGCGGGCGTGGTGACCGGGGTGATCTCGCGCGCCCAGAACCCGTCGTTGATCGCTTTCTCGGCGTTGTTCTGGCTGCGTACCCCGAACTCGTCCATCTCCTCGCGGGTGATGTTCCAGGCCTGCGCGACGTTTTCCGCCGTCTGGCCCATGGCCATGTACACGTACGGGAGCTGATCTTCGTCGCGTGGATCGGTCCAGACCGGCGCCCCACCCTGTGCTCGCTTCTCGGCGCGGGCCCAGCCCTCGTCGAAGCGCGGGTTCTGCCACCCGCCGCCGACCTGCGCCTGCGCGGCCGGCGGGAGGCCATCGGAGCTGCCGCGTGCGAAGCGCGAGACGCACTCGACGCCGGCGGAGATGAACACGTCGCCCTCGCCGGCCTTGATGGCGTGGAAGGCCATGCGCGTGGTCTGCAGGGATGACGAGCAGTAGCGGGTGATAGTGGCACCGGGCAGCTTGTCCAGGCCGAGCATCACGGCGACCACGCGAGCCATGTTGAAGCCCTGCTCGCCGCCGGGCAGACCACACCCGAGGTACAGGTCCTCCACCAGGTGCGGGTCGAGCGCCGGCACCTTTGCGAGTGCCGCCTCGACAATCGTGGCGGTGAGATCGTCCGGGCGGACGTCGACGAGAGATCCCTTGGCGGCACGGCCGATCGGCGAGCGTGCGGTGGCAACGATGACGGCGTCAGGCATGACTGGAACGTTACCGCCCGGTAGCGCCGGCGTCACTTGTGCGATGTGACACGCACCGCACCGAATCGCCCATGCCTTACCGCCGGGGAGTCACGCCGATCGCCTCGCGGACCGCCGGCATCAGCGCATGCGCCCAGACCCGGTATCCGTCCGCCGACGGGTGATATCCGTCCGCACTCAGCGTGCCGGCGTCGGCCCGGAACACCGCGCCAGTCAGGGTGGCGAGATCGACCGGCACGCCGCCGGCTGCGCGTACCGCCGCGCTCTGTGCCCGGGCCACGCGGCGCCCACGCAAACCGACAAGCTGCCGCAGCGGCGGTGCGATAGCCCGCAACGCGCCCAGATCCGGGCAAGTGCCCACGACAACTGGCACATTCGCGGTTCGCAGCCGGGCGACCGCCAAACCAAGCGCGTCCGCCGCGTCGATCGGGCGGTGCAGCCCGGTCGCGTCGTTGGTGCCGACGAGGATCAGCGCCGCGTCCGGCTTGGGCCCGAGCAACGCGCGCGCGACCTGCGTGGCGAGATCAGAGCTGCGTGAACCGACGACCGCGACGCTGGACAGCTCAACGCGATAACCGTCCGCGACGAGCAGTTCGGCGACGCGGCCGCCAACTGTGTCGAGGACGCGACCGACGCCGACGCCGAGGGCGGACGAGTCGCCCAGCAGCACGAGCCGCGTCGGTGGCAGGGTGCGGTCACCGTGCGAGGTGCGGATCGCTAGATGGGGGTCCGGCTTGGCGTAGCGGCGGCCGCGCGCGACGGCGGCCTCGGTCGCGAGCACGACCGCGCCGCCGAGCGTGCCGGCGACGACGGTGATTGCGGCCGCGCGCCCGACTCGCCTCGCCACAGTCATTCCCATCGCCGCCTTAGTCGGTGACCGCGTCGCCGTTCTGTTCCGGTCCGACGTCGGTCGGGCCGGACACAGGCAAGGGTACGGCGGAAGCGTCGTTCGCGGGACCGTGCGGACGCTCGGTGAACTGCCGGACGCGTTGGCGCAACTGGGCCCACCGGCCGGCGGGCCCCCGATCTTGACCGCTGACCTGGGCCGCGGAAACCTCGGTGCCGGGCCGGTCGGCTGCCTCGACGGCCGCCTGGGTGAGGGAGCGCAGGCCCTCGGCGTGCGTCAGGCGCGGCCGTACGTCGGTCGGGCCACGCAGCGCCGACAGCGTCGTCGGCAGGA